>NZ_BLJG01000077.1 GCF_009932375.1 Pseudomonas juntendi | reverse complement strand
CGCTTGGCCAGCGCCCGCACCTCATCGGCCACCACGGCAAAACCGCGCCCCTGCTCACCCGCCCGTGCCGCTTCGATGGCGGCGTTCAGCGCCAGCAGGTTGGTTTGCTCGGCCACGCTCTTGATCACTTCCAGCACATCGCCAATGGTATGGATTTCGGCACTGAGGCTGTCGATGCCGGCACTGGCGGTTTCCGCCGCAGCGGCCAGTTGTTCGATGCGCTGCATGCTCTGGCGCACCACCTGCTGACCCGAGCCGACCTTGGCGTCTGCCGCCTCGGCCGCCTGGGCCGCTTCTTCGGCGTTGCGCGCCACATCGTGCACGGTGGCGGTCATCTGTTGCATGGCGGTGGCGACCTGTTCGGTTTCCTCTTTCTGGCTGCCCACCTCACGGTTGGTCTGTTCGGTCACCGCCGACAGCGCCTGGGCACTGCCTGCCAGTTGCTCGATGCCCTGCTGCAAGCCACTGACAATACCGGCCAGCCCCGCGGCCATCTGCTGCATGGCCTGCATCAACTGCCCCACTTCGTCACGCCGCGGCGCCTGGGCATCGAACGCCAGCTCGCCCGCAGCAATGCGCTGGGCGCGGGCGATCACATGCTTGAGCGGGCCAACCACCGCGCGGGTAATCAACCAGGCCGCCAGCACGCCGGCCAACAGCGCCAGCACCGTGGCCAGGCCAATGGCCAGGGCATTGCGCTGCAGCTCGCCCTGCAGGGCCTGCTCCTGCGCTAGGTAAGCCTGGTCGACGCGCCCGGTGACCTGCTCGGCACTGGCTTGCAACTGGTCCTTCAACCCTTGTTCACGGGCCAACTCGTCGGTGTATTCGTTGAGCTTTTCCGAGAAGCTGCCGATGTGCCCCGCCACTTCGCCCAGCACGCTCTGGTAACCGGCATCGGTAACGGCGCCCTGCAGCTGGCCGACCAGGCTGGCCGCCTCGACGGTTTGAGCAATGCGCTCTTTACTGACACCCTCTTCGCCCTTGCGGCTTTGCTCCAGGCGCACCCGCGCTTCGTCCATGGCCTGCAGCATCAGCCGCGACACCTGTGCCACCTGCCCGGCTTGCTCGAGAAACTCGCCGCCCTGCTGGCCTTGGGACTGCTTGAGGGTGTACACGCCATCGTCGGCCAGGCCGGCCTGCAGCACATCCAGGTTATTGGCCACGCTGGACACCGACCAGCTGGCCATGTCCAGCGCCAGCTCCTTGGCCTGCACCGCCTGCACGAAGGCCTCGAATGCCTGGCCGTAGGCCGCCAGGTCGGACTCTGCCGCCGTCAGCGCCGGCAGGGTACGGGAGCGCTCGGCCAGGCCCTTGAGGCCGCTGCGCAGCGCCTCGGCCTGTTTCAGGTCGGAACGCAGGGCAAATGCCTGTTCGTGCTGGCGCAAGCGCAGCAGGTCGGTATTGAACTGGGCCAGCTGGCGCAAGCTGTCGAAGCGCTGGCCCACGCTGTATAACGCCGCAACACCAATGGCTGCGACCGCCAGTGTCAGCAGCAGCACCAGGGCAAAGCCCAGCCCCAGTTTGCGGGCCATGCCCAGGTTGGCCAGCACACCATGCTTGCTCGCGCCCATTGCCCATTCCCCTTGTGCTTGCGAGGTTAACCCGAAGGCCAAGGTTGGCAACGTTGCCTGCTGCTGAACAAGGGCCTGACGTCAGAATAGTGTCAAATAGCTATGTCTTGTCGCTTTTAGCTGCGCTGAAGTCGGTTTCATCAGATCGCTGTCGCCCCACCGTCCACGGTCAGGCAGTGGCCAGTGGTGAACGCCGCGCCGTCGCTGCACAAGTACAGCACCGCACTGGCAATTTCCTCCACCTTGCCAATGCGCCC
The DNA here is from genome assembly GCF_009932375.1 of Pseudomonas juntendi. Taxonomy (GTDB): domain Bacteria; phylum Pseudomonadota; class Gammaproteobacteria; order Pseudomonadales; family Pseudomonadaceae; genus Aquipseudomonas; species Aquipseudomonas juntendi. Next base: position 59,974 of record NZ_BLJG01000077.1, on the reverse strand, counting down.
GACCGGGTGCATGGCCGCGGCGAATTCAGCCTTGCGCGGGTCAGCTTCATAGGCGCGGCGGAACATGTCGGTGTCGATCACCGCCGGGCACACCGCGTTCACGCGGATGCCCTTCTTGGCGTACTCGATGGCCGCCGACTTGGTCAGGCCGATGACCGCATGCTTGCTGGCACTGTAGATGCTCATCTTCGGCGCCGCGCCCAGCCCTGCCACCGAAGCGGTATTGACGATCACCCCGCCGCCCTGGGCCAGCAGCAACGGCAGCTGGTACTTCATGCACAGCCACACCCCCTTCACGTTCACGCCCATGATGGCGTCGAACTCGGCCTCGCTGCCATCGGCCAGGCGATGCTGCTCGATCTCGATACCGGCGTTGTTGAAGGCATAGTCGAGCCGGCCATAGGCCGCCATCAGCTCGTCGTGCAACTGGCGCACCGATGCGTCACGGGTTACGTCGCAGGCAATGAACAGCGCCTGGCCCCCCGCTGCCTGGATAAGCGCTACGGTGGCTTCACCGCCGACCGTGTCGCGGTCGGCCACTACCACCTTCAAACCCTGCTGGGCGAACCCCAGGGCGGTTGCCCGGCCAATGCCGGCCGCCGCGCCGGTAACCAGGGCTACCTGGCCAGAAAAGGTCATGCTCATCGCGCGCTCCTGTGACGGTATGGTGGGGTTCAGAGCATAGTCAGGCGTTGGCTGGCGGGGCAGCATCATCACATGAGCATTTGGGCTGCCATGCTTGTCAGTGATATTAAGGACCTGTCTTCATCAACAGGGTAGATTGAAGCCCTGTTTCCCTCCACTGCCTACAAGGACCCCGTCATGAGCCAAACCAACCGCCGCTTCCTGCTCGCCAAACGCCCGGTGGGTGCCGTGCGCCGAGACGACTTCAGCTACGAGACCGTACCTGCCGAGCAACCCGGCGAAGGCCAGGTGCTGGTGCGCAACCTGTACCTGTCGCTGGACCCCGCCATGCGCGGCTGGATGAACGAAGGCAAGTCCTACATTCCGCCCGTAGCCCTGGGCCAGGTGATGCGCGCGCTGGGCGTGGGCGAGGTGGTGGCTTCCAACCACCCGGACTTCAAGCCCGGCGACCATGTAAGCGGCGCGCTGGGCGTGCAGGACTACTTCACCGGCGAGCCCCAGGGCCTGCACAAAATCGACCCCAACCTGGCGCCGCTGCCACGCTACCTGTCGGCGCTGGGCATGACCGGCATGACCGCCTACTTCGCCCTGCTGGAAGTGGGCCAGCCCAAGGCTGGCGACACCGTGGTGATTTCCGGCGCGGCCGGCGCGGTGGGCAGCATTGTCGGGCAGATTGCCAAAGTGAAGGGTTGCCGCGTGGTGGGCATTGCTGGCGGCGCCGAGAAGTGCCAGTACCTGAAGGACGAACTGGGCTTTGACGGGGTGATCGACTACAAGGCCGAAGACGTGCTGGCCGGTTTGAAGCGCGAATGCCCGAAAGGCGTGGACGTGTACTTCGACAACGTGGGCGGCGAGATTCTGGACGCGGTGCTGACGCGCATCAACTTCAAGGCGCGCATCGTGATTTGCGGCGCCATCAGCCAGTACAACAACAAGGAAGCGGTGAAGGGCCCGGCCAACTACCTGGCATTGCTGGTGAACCGCGCGCGCATGGAAGGTTTTGTGGTGATGGACCACACCAAGGAGTACGGCAAGGCCGCACAGGAAATTGCCGGGTGGCTGGCCAGCGGACAGGTGAAAAGCAAGGAAGATGTGGTGGAGGGGCTGGAGACCTTCCCAGAGACCTTGCTGAAGCTGTTCAACGGTGAGAATTTTGGCAAGTTGGTGCTGAAGGTTTAACCCTACCCGAATGCGCAGCCCCCGGAAGTTGCGGCCCGGCTTCACGCCGGGCTGCGCAGCACAGCCCCCCTCGTTCCCGCACGCTCAGCAGGCGCCCGTGGCCCTGCTGGCGCCGCGAATTGCAGCACCCTTCGGCGTACCGGATTCACAGGTTGACCTTGCCTGTCAGATACCTGCCGTATCCCTTCGTTGCCCCTTCATTTAGAATGGGTAAAGCCTGAGCAAGACATTGGATTATCATCACTTCAGGCCTGGGCAAACAGGCAGTCTGCACCTAAGCGTCAGACAAAACGGATCAACGCTAGGGGTTTGAAATGTGTTCTGAGAATCACGCCGTTACTGACAATCCGTTGGTGACAGTGATCATCGCGTCTTACAACCATGCGCGCTACATCGAAGCCAGCATCATGAGCGTCATCAACCAGACCTACAAGAATATCGAGCTTCTGGTGATCGATGACGGTTCCAAGGACGACAGCCCCGCATTGCTCACGCGTTTGCAGCAGCAGCACGGTTTCTACCTACGCCTGCAGGCCAACCAGGGCCTGGCACGCACCCTCAACGATGCGATCGCGCAAGCCAAGGGCGACCTGATAGTGCCTTTTGGCTCTGACGACATCATGCTTGCGCACCGTATCGCCACCCAGGTGGCGTATATGCAGGGCAAGCCCGAGGTGGGAATTTGCTCAGCCAACATCGAAACCATCGACCAGGACGGCAAGGTGATGGGTGCCCGTGAGCAGCGCAACCGCAACCTGCCCTTCCGCCGCCTGGACTTCGACGACTTGTTCCTCGACCGCAAGCCAGGGCCCATGGCAGCCACTTTGATGCTGCGCCGTGAGGCCCTGGAAAAGGTAGGTGGCTTCAACCCGGATATCCGCCTGGAAGACGTTTACATCGAGTTGTCGATTGCTCGGGCCGGTTATTACATCGACGTGTTGGGTGAAGTACTGGCGCAGTACCGTGACCACCCTACCAATACCTTCAAGAACGGCCGCTTCATGGTTGATAACGTACTGCGAACCTTTGCAGTGTTCAGCGACCACCCGCAGTACGAGCAGGTTTGCATGAAATTCCGCAACTCCATGCTATTGAAGTACGCCAACCGGGACAAAGCGCTGAGCCGGGAAATGCTTGCGCAAATCCCGCTCAGGTACTGGAACCGCAAGACCCTGCGCGGGCTGTGGCGGTTGCTCTGGTCTTAAGTAACGCGGCCGCGCTGCCAATGGATCAGTGACTGCCCGTAGACCAGCGCCAACGGAATCCAGATCAGGAACCAATGCTCTTTCGGGCGTGACATGAACGCACTGCCTTCAGTCAGGCCCGAGACAAAGCCGAAGATCAGCCAGGTGGCAGCCAGCGTTACACCAGGGTGCTTGCGATAATTCCAGCAGAAGTACATGGCCAGGCTGTAGATCGTCATCCACAGCACCAAGCCCACCACCCCGCCTGAATACAGCACGCCCAACTCGATGTTATGGGGGTCGGCAAGCGTTTGCGCGAGGCCCGGAATAATCACGGTCATGGGCGCGTCGTAACCATGCCCCAGCCACGGATGCTCGCCAATCTGGCGCAGCGCCTCCAGCCAAATGGCCGGGCGATACGAAAAGCCCCGCTGCGTGAAGGCCTCCGGGTAGACCAGCACCATGCCCAGCAGCGCGACCAACACCGCAGCCAGCGCCAACAGCCCGCGTTTACGGTCGCCGACAATAATCAGCCACGCCAATGCAGCGCCAAGGCCCATCAAAGGCGTCCGCGAACCTGTGGCTACTACCGTGGCGCCCAGGATCGCCAGGCACACCAGCGACATTGGATCGAGCAGGCGCTTTGCCTGGAACCAGTACGCCAGCCATACGGCTGTGAAAGCGCCCAGCACATGAGCGGTTAGTAGAGGGTTGTATAGGGCCCCGTAACCTTCCAGCCGGCTGGCACCCGCTGGCCGTTGGTAAAGCAGGAAATAGCCGAGGTATAGGGCCGCCGCTATCCCTACCAGAGTTGCAGCGATGCGCACGCACTGCTGGAGATGGGCCGGGGCATGCAGGCTGATCATGCCCGCCGATAGCAGCACCATGGCGATGTACAACGGCCTTTTCAGCAAGCTCCCTGCGGAGTTGGCCGAGTCGGACCATGCAATGCTCAACATGGTGTACGCACAAAACACCAGGAATGCGATGAATAAAGGATTGCCGGCCAGCTTTTTCAGCATTGCCGGCTGCAATAGCAGCGCCACCAAGGTTGGCATTGCCAGCAGGATATAGAACAGCTTGTGGTAGAGAGAACGTTCCCCCACCCAGAACATGCCCGTGAGCATGACCAGCCAACCCAAAGGGAGAACATAGCTGTTGACCTTCCTTCCCCAGCGCTGGGCCGGGGATTCGACTAATACATCGGCTGACATTGACGTTCTCGACAAGAGTGGGGAACTCACGGGCTGCTTACTCGATGTGACCGTAACACAGGCATGTGAACAGAGCGCCTAACGCGCAAGGCTTTGGCCCAACGATGGCTCGGCACTCAGTTGCGAATTTCGGCAACAACGGCTGACAGCGCCTGGCCAGGGTTTGCCGCTTGGCTGATGGGCCGGCCGATCACCAGGTAATCCGAGCCGGCATCCAGCGCTTGGCGCGGGGTGAGGATGCGGCGCTGGTCATCCTGCGCGCTACCCGCCGGGCGAATACCCGGGGTCACCAGCTGCAGCGCGGGGTGCGCCGCCTTCAAGGCCGGGGCCTCCAACGCCGAGCAAACCAGCCCGTCCATGCCCGCTTTCTGCGCCAATGCCGCCAGTCGCAATACCTGCTCTTGCGGGTCTACATCCAGGCCGATGTCGGCCAGGTCTTCACGTTCCATGCTGGTCAGCACGGTCACGCCAATCAGCAACGGCTGCGGGCCGCTGCGCTTGGCCAGCTCTTCGCGGCAGGCCGCCATCATGCGCAGGCCACCGGAGCAATGCACGTTGACCATCCACACCCCCATTTCGGCCGCTGCCTTTACCGCCATGGCCGTGGTGTTGGGGATGTCGTGGAACTTGAGGTCGAGGAACACTTCGAAGCCCTTGGCGCACAAGGTTTCGACAATACCCGAAGCGCTGCTGGTGAAGAGCTCTTTGCCCACCTTTACCCGGCACAGCGCAGGGTCAAGCTGGTCAGCCAGCTTCAGGGCGGCATCACGGGTCGGGAAATCCAGGGCGACGATCAGGGGCGTCTGGCAGGCGGACATGGCAGGGTCTCTTGGCAAGTCGAAAACGGCGCGCATTGTAAACGAAGTGGCGCGGGCTTTGGGGCCCGCAGGTCACGGAATTGGCCCGGCACCGGCCGGCACCTATAATTGAACCAACGGAACGGGTAATTGCTCAAACTTTACACAAGCGTTGCCCATGGCCCGATCAAAGGAGAACGACAATGCCCTGGTATGCCTGGCTGATCCTCATCATAGCCCTTGGCTCCATCGTCGGCGGGTTGATGATGCTGCGCGACACAGCGAAAAAACTGCCGCTGACCGACGAGCAACTGCGCAAGGTGCATGAGCGCAACGCCGAGGCAGATGCCAAGGATGCGCGGGATCGCTAACGCCCTTGCGCCTGTTAGCTTCTGCGTCTCTGTGTGAACGTAGCCCTATTGTAGGTGCTCGCAAGCGAGCACCTAGCTGAAGGCAGTACAGCCTAAGCTTGCCTTAACGATCCAAGCCTAACCATCGCTCCTCCAAACGCGCGAGGGCGGTGATTGAACTCTCCTTCCCTACCGACAATTTGAACTCAGCCGGCCACTCACCAGTAACGCCTACACGGTCAACCTCCAAGCGCCGTACATATAGCCTACGCCCATAGTCAGTGAGCAGCTCACCCATTACACGAGCAATTTCCGCTCGCACCACATTGCCCGCAAAAATTTGACGAGCAACAGTTTTGCGATCCTTGAACATACGCGCTATTTCTTTCAGCCATCGTACCAACTGGAAGGCACATGCTGCACCAACAAGCAAAGACATGGCACCGATAACATAGCGTTCATAGGCAGAGAGCCAATATATCAAAATAGCTATGAACCCACCAACCAGACCTAGAATTACGGCCGTCGCACTTGAAATAAACCAAAAATTCTTAGTGACCGCCAATTTTAGTAGCGACCGTACGCCGCGCGAGACAAAGAGATAGTCCAGTATCAATACCGTCAAGAGTAAACATATAACCAGGTGCAAAGCCGAGTACTCGCTACAAATAGGATAAATACATACCAGCGAATTATGGCGACTTGATGAGAACGCAAAAATATTTAAGCCTGCAAAGACCCAAAAAACAGCAAAAATCATAAGCCTTATGAAAACAGGTAAATCCGCCCAATAAGTGGAATCGAAAACTGAGTTGGCAATACGTTTGGAAATCTTCTCCGACCCCAGAAGCTCACGCTCATGAATAACTTCCGTAATCTCTCTGAACACATCATTTCGGCCGGTTAACCCCATAACCGCAGCATTCATGATCGAAAATAAAAATAGCAAGGGTGAAAGCGTGAGTAGCGCAATGGCCGCCACGAATGATATCTGCTGGTTCCTGACCCTGAGCTGGGCAATAGTGCCAACTCCCTTCAAGGCCTCAGACAAAGACAAGCTCAACAGAATACCTTTCCGCGCCCGCCAGAACCTAACATCTGGTATTGCAAGCACATAAGATATGATCACATTCTCCAAAGCCGGCTCCACCCGTGGCAGGTGTCGGCAGGCCCGGAAAGCGGTTTCTTGCAGCCACTCATTACCGCCCGAAAGGGCCAAAGATAGAAGAGGCATCGTTTCTGCTTCGGGTAGTAGACCAGTCGCTTCAAGGCAGATTTTGGCCATGACAAGGCTGTCACCGCCTTGGACATGCTCACCAATGAACCGGTGAAGTTCGCCCTCAAAAGACTTCACTGCGCTGCGCCTGGAACAAAACGCATCCACTAGAAAACGCAGACAGTGAATGGCGCGTATGCGCTGAGATTCAACATCGAAACTGCCCTTGATCTCGTCCCAACACAGCCTGGCGATTCGCTCAGCTTCATCGGGCTGACAGATTTGCGCGTAGAGCACCAATGCATCACGCCCCCTAGAGTCGGTAGGGATGTCTGAGATGGGTGCCTCATTGGGGTTCTCGAGCAGTCTGCGCGTTACAAAGTACTCAAGAAAGCGCCTGTGGACGAATGCGAACGACTGCTCATCGCCCGTGGTAACGCGTGCGATCCGAATGCCCCGTAATGTACTGATCACCAGATCGATTTTTTTGGAACCGAAATGACCACTGATATCTTTTACGGGAGCCTCCAACCCATAAGAGGATATGGTGAACACGAACCACGCAATTTCAGTAGAGAGGCTCATGAATTCGGCAATAGTCACCCCCGCCTCGTGAAGACGCTGTTCCCGGCGTTTGAGCCTTTTTAAGATATAGCCCTCGTAAATTTGGGCTTGATTGTCCGGCAGCCCAGCATTGTCTTTGACCCAGTCACCCAACAACGCCATCATGAACGGGTTGCGGACCAATGGGACAAGATCACGACGCTCACTGAACAGTGTCACCCCTCTTTCACGTGTGAAGCTGGCGAATCGCGATAAACCATGAAGCACACTCGCTTCAGAAAGCGGGCGGATTTCGAGTACTTTCTGCGCCAGGAACGACTGCGTCGGCCGACGGAATATGCGGGAGGCTAAAATTCCTTTGGACTCCGGGTGGTCGCCTATGAACCGAGAGATGACTCGCGACAGGGCGTCGACCACCTCCTCATCCTGGCCAGTATCGAGTAACTCAGAAATCTCGTCGAAAGAATCGAAAATGAAGAACAGCCTGCCGGCATGCCACAGCCTGGTAAAATACTCATTTGCGAAACTCTCGAGAAAATCGTCGTCTTTGGTAATGCTGGCTAATACGAAGGACTTCAAGTCTCTAAAGTCAAAGCTGATCCGCCCGCTGTCAACCACGCGCTTAGGCACCCACTCTCTCAAATTGATATAAATAGGGATACGTTTCGTGGCATTGACTTCATCCATCATATCGAGTGCGAGCTTACGCAGTGCGACGCTTTTTCCCGCACCGGGCACACCTAACAACAGGAATGACTGAAGCTTTCTGTCGACCTTGATCGCCTCTTGCAAATTTAATACTTTTTTGCGAGTTGCAACACCATGACTGGAAAGCACCTCAACCTCGGCTTCCAACTCTGCATAATGCTCTGGATTCCAATTGCTTTGCCGGTCGAGCGTAACAAGGTCGTTACGTAGAATTGAGCAGAACGCCTTCAGTCTCTTTTCGAAGTTTTCCTCAGGAAAATCGTCCTTCAAGGGCGCCGAACCATTGCCAGTGATTGTCCTGTCTCGCGTGAAGTAGAAAACCATCAGCACAACCAGCGCATAGAAGACCAAAACCGATATCGGTGTGGTCACATTGAAATCCAGCTTCTTCGCCCACGCCGGTAGCCATTCCAGGTTCTTGGATGAAACCGCTGAGGCAACCGTGGCCCCTAGCACGGCCGACCAGCCTTGCACGCTTGCCGTTAGCGCGATGGCACCCAAGAGGCAAGCCATGCGAATTTTGTTGACGCCGTAACCTGCCGGCATTACCAATGGCCGAAGCATCCACACCAGAGCGCTGATGAAAATCGCCAAACCGATTGCTAGCCCACCTGACGCAAATACTGCCGTGCATACGACAACGATGGAAATAACCAAAATCCAGATGACAAATTTTTGATTCTGCGACATTACAGATAAGCGTCCTATGCTTGAGTGGTTTCGATGCGGACGCGACTATACCGACAAGTGCCTCGCCGGTCATCTTGCACACCCCTCCCAGCTGTCAATTGCTATTCGGCGGATACTTCGGCCCCTTTCTTGATGGCCGATAGCGTTGAGACTCATCGATATGAATACGGTAGGGCTGGATCATCAGCGCAAGCACCTTCCAAGGTAGACGCATGTGTATTTACAAAAAGCAGGGCCGGGGATTATACCCCGGCCCCTTCGTCGCTTACTCCACCATCACTTTGTCGCGGTTACGCTCGAGCAGGGCGTTGCCTATCCCCTTGATCTCCAGCAACTCATCCACCGAAGCAAACGGCCCGTTCGCCTCGCGGTAGGCCACAATAGCCTCGGCCTTGGCCTTGCCAATGCCATTCAGCTCCTTCTGCAGGGTCAGGGCATCGGCCTTGTTCAGGTCCAGCCGTTGCGGCTGCTGCACCTGCTGCTGGCTGACTATCGGCACCGGATCGGCAACCGCTGCCGTATTGGCCGGGGCGGCACTGAGGGAAAAGGACAGACTGGCGAACAGGGGCAGCAGCAGGTAGGACAGAACGTTATTACGCATGGTGAAGACTCCTTGGGTTGGTCATTTGCCAGCAGCCGTTTTCCTTCGGCTGCGCCAACAACCCTAGCGTTAACCCCTACCGCCCAACAGCCACGCCCCCATAGGATTAGTTACTGAATCATTCAGCGAAGTGGCCAACCTGGTCGACCCTTCACGCGTATGGATTTCACCAAGGCAAGCCACAGTTCCGACCGGCATAAGGCCTTGGTAACCGCCCTATTCACACATTCCTATTGCCACGATAGCCCCTTCTCACGCCTGCCCGGGCCTATTCCCACAGCACCCACTGAACAGTTCAACCAGCACAAATGATACTGCTCAGGGAGAGCGGCCGGCATCGCGATGCAAAACTTGCCAGCCTTACTGCAACCAATCCTTAATGATGAACTGACAAGACGTCCATCATCAGCGGTTCTTCAACTCCACTGGGCACTTTTTGAGATTCTTCAATTGTTCCAGGGTGATATTCGGATAATTTACAGTGTATTCTTTATTGTGCAGATTTATAATGGAAATCGATCCGGCTTTGTAACCACTATTGGTTCCAATGAATTTGATGTCAACCCCCCCTTCCACCAAGGCATATGCTACCCGCCTTAGATGATCACCACGCGTATTGGGCCCACATATCAAGGCGTTCGATAGCGCCGCCTTATGCCTTGGCCCTACAAAAAAGTTTAGCGAGTATTTAATCGATTTTTTTTCGAGCGCTTTGGCCACACGACCTCTGTCTGCAGGTTTAAAGTAGTACACGACATCATTTACGCTTGTTTCCCGCTTCTTTTTTCGAATCTCAGCAGGTCTTTTCCCGAGGCTTTCATAATCAACCTCAAAATTGAAAGGTGGGCTTTCACCGACATAAGTCAATACCGCCACGGGGTAAGCATAATTGATATTTTCCTGCTTACCAAAATTCCAGGTCAGCACCCACTTATTCTTCAAAAGCGGGATCGCTTCCATTTTAGGTAACTTAGAGGCCTGTGCGATGAGGGCATCAACCTCTCCTTGAGCAGATTTCGGGTCGATCGCACTCCATTTCCCTACGTACTTTGCGGGATCAATACGCATGTCATTGACTATCGGCTTACCGTAGGTATCGTATACTATCTTACCCCTCTCTTTGACCCACGTTGTTTTGGACAAACAGTCCACGTCACGAGCCGATATACATTGCACCGCGTTGTAGGCATCCTGCGCATTTGGGGAATATGCCTTGAATTCATCAGTCCCCCTTTGAATCAATACAGCGCCAGAGGACCTCAAAAACCCATCTTTGATCGCTTGCTCGTCGCCACCAGCGGCAGCCACCGCGATACCACCGGCAGCCCCGGCTATGGCCGCTTTCTTAACTACCTCTCCAACGCTCCCCGCCGGGAGTTGCGCGACGGTGGACCCTTGCTGTGAAGTGGCTGCAGCCAACAACCCGGCGCGCAGTGCCAGGTCAGCGTTACCCGTTTGACGGTAGGTTGACCAGGCTGCATATGCCGCGGCACCTGCAGGCCCGCCGTAGGCGGCGGCCACTGAAGCTGCTGCTGAATTGATCAGCGAACTCTGCTGTGTGGCTTTGGCAAAATTCTCTTCGTTGGCCCTGAGTTGTTCGGTGCCAACCTCCCACATGGCATCGATCACCTTGCCATCTTGTACTCGCTTGACCGCGCTATCGAAGATGTCCAACTCTGATTTGGCTTGGTTCTCTAGAAATTGGCCTGCCGCCTCTCCTGCATCAACCGCATCATCGAAACTGCGCCGCCCTTGTTCACCAACATCTTGCCAGGACCTAACATAGGTCGCAGCTGCATCATTGGCTACCGTATAGGTAGTTCTAACGGTATCTTCGCCTGCCTTCCTGACTGTCGCGATTACATCTCCATTGCTTTTTTCCAGTGTTCGAACCACATCGCCGGCGCTATTGTAGAAGGATGTGAGTGTGGCATCACCCAACTCCCTAATGACTCGAGTTGAATCGCCCAAACCGCCCAGTAATCCTTGAACAGGCTGTGACAACGCCTTTGGATATTTTACAAGGGGGATCAGCGGCCCCCCAAGCAATAGATCAGAGCCGCCCAGGGAAATGTTGATTGAGGCATTATTGAAAACGGATGTTGTAGGGGCTATTGCGCTCAGGCATTCCTGGCAGGCATGTGCAGGCGATGTCAGCAGCACCGGTACGAACGCAGTCCAAAAACGGCGATGTCTCCACATGTGCGCTCCCTCCCTTATCCGTCTTGACGATAGACCAATCTGCCCCTGGACGTGAGAAACTTCAAAGTGGCGTGTTCTGCAAACGCTGGGCCTGCCCAACTCAGCCCGACCCCCACTTCGGTAGTGCCGGCAAACATGACCCCATCTTGCTCAACTGCCACAAGCACCTGCTGGGCATGAGCGTTGCCCTGATGAACAACGTAGTGTTCGCTAAGAGCTTTTGCTATTAACGGCGCTACACAAGCTGCGCGTGCTGAAGCGACATGAGCCGCCCTATGCGCGGGGTTGCTACCGCGAACACCGGTAAAACCGGCTCATCCACTGAAAGCAGCATACCTCACGCACAATGGCACATTGACATCTCGCAATATTGTGGCATTAAAGGCGTTGATTATTTGCACATGCCAAGGATGCGCGATGCCGAGCGGAAAAAAATCCACACCCAGCCAGCTATGGAACCATCTGGTCAAGGATGCGGGCCTGGAGCTGAACCTGAAGAAAAAACCCGGTCGTGATGCCGACTTGGAGTTGGAGGTACTCCGGCAGCTAGACCCCGCCCACGGCACCCCGTCGGCCTACCCTAGCGTTAAAGCGCTGCTCAAAGCCGACCAACAGGCAGCGGCACCGGCCGTAACGGTAGAACGCTTGCTGGTGGCCGTGCTGGAATCCCAGAAAGGTTTTGCGGCGATGATGGGCGAGATTCTCGACACGCTGGCCATGGCCGAAGCCACCTTGGGTGAGCACAACCTGACTATCGACTTCAGCTATGACGCGGTGACCGATAGCCACCTGAAACAGACCTTGGAACAGTTCCGGGTAGATGAAGAGCGCACCCGTAGAGTATGTGTCAGCCGCTTTGTTTCGCTGTCGCAAGAACAACGCAGTGAGATCTACAGCATTCTCCGCACCCTGGATTACCCCCGCCTGGGCGACCGCGACGATCGCCTTCCGCTCACACCCCAGGTCGATGCCACACCTGCTCCGGCACTGTTCCGTGCCCCATTGCTTGCGCTGGAAACGATGGTGGCAGACTTTCTTCAACTGTGCCGCGTCTATGGTGAGTCGCGAAAGGCTAATTACAGCCGTATAAGGCCAGACGGACGTTGGCAAGATTTCAGCGAGGAAGAGAAGCAAGCTATTTCCAGGGCCGCCGCTGCGACTGATTACTGGGACGTTGATATCGTCGATAGCATCAACTTCATCAAACACCGCGCAAGCACCACACCCTCGGAGCAAACCTCACTACTGGCCACGCTGAATGAGGCCGTGGCGTTGATCCCGACCAAGCAACAGTGGGTCGACGAAACCTACAAGCAATTGCTCGACCTACTGAACCTGCCAACCTGGAAACGGCGCCACGAGCTGTATTCGGTTTGGGTTGGCACACGGCTGCTCAACGTAGCCAAAACCCATGCAAGCCAGCTCACCTTCCACACGCGCGGCAAGGTGCTGTCGTTCGCCTTTGGTGGAAGTGCGTTGGCCACCTACACGTACAACGGCGAGCAGTTCGCAATCAAATGCGAGGTACGCAGCGACCTGGTAGGTACCAGCACCAAGCGCAAGCGCGCCATTCAGCCAGACTTCAGGGTGTTCCGGGAAGGCGGTACCGCCACCCCCAACGACGCCACCTACCTGGTGGTTGAATGCAAGCATTACCTCCAACAAAATGTGAACAACTTCGCTACCGCCGCCAGCGATTATGCACGCAGTTGCCGCTACGCCACTGTATTGGTGGTGAACCACGGCCCCGTGGAAGAACCCAAACTGTTGAGCGCCGTGGAACCTGAAGTTCAAAACCGCGCACGCTTCATCGGCGATGCCACGCCTGGCACGCCGGCCCAACTGCAAGCCTTTCTACAAACTGCGCTGTTCTCGACCCCCGCCAGGGCGCCGTCGGTTCCTTCACCCCGCGCCCAGGCAAGCGCCAATGCCCCAAGAACCGGAAGCCTGACCTTGCCACTGTTGTCGGTGGAGGTGGAATGGGACGCCGCGTTACAAGACATTGACCTTGCCCTGGCCTTCGATCCCGATGCGACCAATCAACCTGTCGAAATCAATTACGGCAACAAAGGCAGCATGGGTGCGCCCTACTACGCGATGCTACAGCAGGATGTACGCAGCGGCCCCGGCAAAGAGACGATTGATATCTACCAACTGACGTCGCGGCGATACGAAGTGATAGTGCGTAACTACTCGAACATAGGCTATCTCCCAGCAGCGCACCTGTGCGGACGCATCTTGCTCGGCAATCACCGAATCTTGGCGACTCCACCCGTGGATAACGTCACCGAATGGAAAATGGCGGTTTTGATGATTGATGCAGACGGCACAATCACCGTCGAATCCTGACTCTGCCGCCCTCACCAGCGCCACGGGGACGTGAGGAGCGGGTGCAGGCTGACATGTCAGACTTTCCTGAAACACTTCCCCGCCTCTTCAGCTTTGGACAACAAGCGAACTATCCTACGCTCCGGTCAGAAGCAGCTGAATAGCCGGGGAAATGCCCCAGGGATAACTTCACCGGGTCGCCGATTTGGTGACCGGGTGTGAGAACCCGACGCGAGTTATCTGGCTTGACTGTAATGGCAGTCGTACGCGGGCAGACTACGGTCTGGCCGGGCTTTGTAGCTCCCTCGGTTTCTCACCCCGTGTACGACTGCCACCCTGATCCGTGAGAAAGATCCGCGTGGCGGTTCCACTTTTCAGGAGCTACAGCCATGAAAAACCACGACCAAGCCCCCATCCTAACCGCAGGCATCGAAACCTTCCTCGAAGCCGGCAACCCCACCCTGGACCTGCTGCGCGTGCAACCCGGCGTTCCGGTAGACGATGCGTATGAGCACGTCTCCGTGCTGCTAGGCTACTGCAAGCACCTGGTACGCGAAGGCGACATGGAAGATGACCACAAGATGCTGGGCGCAGCGGATTATCTACTGGCCCTGGCCAAGGCCCTGATGAACGACATCGAAATTGCCAAGAACAAACGCCACTAAAAGCACTGCCACCAGGCAATCCAAACCCAGTGATCGGGTCGCGGTAACGGGACAAGCCCGTCCCCCGTCCACACCACCGGAGGTGCGGTTTTCCGCACCCGGCGGTTGGACAGCAGGCAAATGCGGCGATACCCCCGACCGAAATTGAATGCATACGAGCCGGCCAAAAGCTTACCTCCCCGCGAATGCTCAAAAAGCGGCAGAAAGATTGTAGAATCCCCCCGTCTGCAGTTAGCAAGGGCATGCTGACTACAATTCCTTTGCCATGTCCCAATGGCTGCCCTTTGGGCCTATCGAGTAAAAAATGATCAAGATCAACTCCACCATCGAATGCTCCAACTCGGCTCCTTTTGTGCTGTTCGGCGGCATCAATGTTCTCGAGTCTGAAGACCTGGCGCTGACCGCCTGTGCCGAATACGTGCGCGTAACGCAGAAGCTGGGCATCCCATATGTGTTCAAAGCCAGCTTTGATAAAGCGAACCGCTCATCGATCCACTCCTACCGTGGCCCCGGCATGGAAGAAGGGCTGCGGATCTTCGAAAAGGTGAAGGCCGAGTTCGGCGTACCGATCATCACCGACGTTCATGAAATCTACCAGGCGGCCCCGGTCGCGGAAGTGGTCGATGTACTGCAGCTGCCAGCTTTCCTCGCCCGCCAGACAGACCTGGTGGTCGCCCTTGCCAAAACCGGCAAGCCAGTGAATATCAAAAAGCCGCAATTCCTTAGCCCGTCGCAAATGCAGAACATCGTGCACAAGTTCAAGGAAGCGGGTAATGACCAGCTGATCTTGTGTGACAGGGGAACTTGCATGGGCTACGACAACCTGGTCGTGGATATGCTTGGCTTCGGCGTCATGAAACGCACCTGCGAAGACCTGCCGATCATCTTTGACGTCACCCATGCCCTGCAAAACCGTGACCCATCCGGCGCCGCTTCCGGGGGCAGGCGTGAGCAGGTGGTAGAGCTGGCGCGTGCGGGAATGGGCGTGGGCCTGGCCGGCCTGTTCCTGGAAGCCCACCCTAACCCTGATCAAGCCAAGTGTGACGGCCCCAGCGCCCTGCCACTGGACAAGCTGGAACCCTTCCTGGCGCAAATCAAGGCGCTTGATGACCTGGTCAAGTCGTTCCCGCCGTTGGCCATTGCTTAAGCTGCGATGATGAACTGGGCCGCTTCTGCGTTAGAAGCGGCCTAGTATCAAGACCCAGGGTTGCCGTCGAAAATCTCGACAACACCGACCATGGCGCCGCCGGGGCCCACCACTACCAGGGCACGGATCTTGTTTTCCAGCATGTAGGCTTCAACAACGGACACGCGGCAATCTGCGGCGATGGCATGAGGGTTCAACGTCATGAATTCGGTAACGGGAGAATGAATGACCTGGTTACCCTTCAGCAAGGCACGGCGCAGACCGAAAAGCAGCAATTAGCTTTTTTGTTGTTGCTGGTAGATCCAGTCGACAATTTCACCTGATGGCGCGTAGCCGTTGACCAATTCCCTCAGTAATTGGCGGATACGGGCAAAATCATCAACGGCAACAGCGTTAAGCATTACACCCAGACGTTCACGTAAAAATTCCCAGCCTACATAGTCTTCATTCGCCACCATGATCATGGGATGAACCGTAGGAGAAACGTCGTCACCGATCAACAGCTCTTCAAACAGTTTCTCCCCCGGGCGCAACCCTGTGAACTCAATTGCGATATCGCCGCTGGGGTTCGCTGGACTACGCACGCTAAGGCCCGACAGGTGAATCATTTTTTCGGCCAGCTCCACGATTTTCACCGGCTCGCCCATGTCGAGAACGAAGACGTCCCCGCCTTGGCCCATAGCCCCGGCCTGCACGACCAATTGGGCAGCTTCGGGGATAGTCATGAAATAGCGGGTGATTTTTGGGTGCGTAACCGTGATCGGGCCACCGCTTTTGATCTGCTTGTGAAACAACGGTATCACCGAGCCAGAGGACCCCAGTACGTTGCCAAACCGCACCATGGTGAAGCGGGTTTTATTGACTCGCGCAACCTTGCTGCTGTCACCGTACAACACGGGAGCCGTCTCGCGGCTGAGGGCTTGTAAAATCAACTCCGACAGCCGCTTGGTGCCGCCCATTACATTAGTAGGCCGTACTGCCTTGTCGGTGGAGATGAGCACAAAGTTCGCGACGCCTGACTGCAGAGCCGCCTGCGCCGTACAGAGCGTGCCATAGACATTATTCAGAATGCCCTCGGCCATGTTGTGTTCAACCATCGGCACATGCTTGTAAGCGGCCGCATGATAGACAGTGGCTACACGCCAGGTCGCCATCACATCTGCCAGATGTTGCTGATTACGCACTGAGCCCAGAATGGGCAACAGCCTCACCGAAAGCGATTCGCGTGCAATGCGCTGCTCCAGTTCGGTAAGAATCGCGTAGAGGTTGTACTCACTATGATCGAACAGCAGCAATGTAGTAGGCCCGAGCCCGATGATCTGGCGGCAAAGCTCTGAGCCTATGGAGCCCCCTGCCCCGGTAACCAGGACCGTTTGCTTGTAAATACAGCGTTCGAGCAGATCTTCCTGGGCTGGCACTGGGTCCCGCCCAAGCAGGTCGGCAATGTCGACATCCTGAATGTCGTCTACCTTGACCCGGCCACTGGCCAGGTCGGCAAAGGCCGGCACACTGCGCACATGCAGCGGGTAGGGCTCAAGCAGGGCCAGTATCTCTTTGCGCCGGGCGCGCGACACGGAAGGCAGGGCCAACAGGATCTCTTGCGCTCCGGTTTCCTTGATCATCTGCTGCAGATGCTTCGGTTTGTAGACCTGCAAGCCGGAAATGACCCGATTGGCCAGATCGCCATCGTCATCGATGAACGCCACCGGACGCATCACACGGCCCATGCGCAGCGCTGCAAGCAACTGGTTGCCGGCCGTGCCAGCGCCGTAGATAGCCACTTTGACCAAGCCGTCATCGCGGCTGGCGAACGGTATCTGATGGGCGCCTGTAAACCAGTCACCCATGAAATACTGGCGCATGACCAGGCGCAACCCGCCAATGATCACCATGCTCAACCACCAATAGTTGAACACGATGGAGCGAGGGACGAGGACCTGGTGGTTGCTGTACCAATACACAACCACGGCCAATATCAGCGATGACAGGGTGACCGCCTTGATGATGGCGACCAAGGCGTCATTACCGAAATAACGCATTACCGCCCGGTACATGCCAAAGCGAATGAACAGCGGAATGGCCACCACCGGTGCAGCCATGAACAACCAGCGATGCTCGACTATAGGGTTGTACATCTCGTCGATGCCCAGGCGCACGATGAACGACAACCACAGTGCTAGCCAGATCAACACCACGTCGGCGCACACTTGCACCAGGCGTTTTTGCCGCCTGGACAGATTGACGAGGTATTCACGCACCCTGCTGTTCTTCGCTGCGCTCATCTGGCATGCCTCAGCGCGAACAGGCTGCGAATGACGGCCGGCGGCGTTTCAGGGGCCAGGCGCAGGGTAGGTTCACCTGCTGGATGCCTTGGGAGCTTGCTCATCCTATTCTTTTTCCCCTGCTTTATAGATTAACGCCAACACTATCAGAGGTACGTAGGCCACCAAGGTTCCCAGTGCACCATCGAGCTGAAATACCACGACCACCATTGCCACGGGTAACAGCCAACCCAGGTTGATGGCCGCCACGGCCAAGGTGACTGTGCGGTGGCTGCCGTGGTGGCGGGTCGCGTACTGGTAAGCATGGCTGCGATGCGCTTGGTAAACCTTGTCGCCGCGCAGCAAACGCCGAACCAAGGTAAATGTGGCATCCACCACGAACACACCCAAAAGTATTAACCACCCCCAGAATAATAGCGGGTTTACCCAACCTGCCAGTAACGCCAGCAGGCCCAGCACCATACCGAGGAAACCACTGCCCGCATCACCCATGAAGATGCGGGCGGGGGGGAAATTCCAGCACAGGAAGCCGGCCACCGTCGCAGCCAGCAACAGGGGTAGCCAGGCGTGATGAGCATGATCGGTTACCCAGTACAACAGGCTGGCCCCCACGCAAACGCAGATGGCCTCGACACTGGCGAGGCCGTCGATACCATCCATGAAGTTATAGAGGTTCAGCAGCCATACCAGGTACAGCGCGCCGAATAGGCTGCTCAGCCATAAGGGGGCCAGCGTAACGCCAAACACACTGATGGGCGGCATGCCCCCCAGCCAAGCGAGGCCCCAGGCCGCAGCCGCAAAATGGCCCAGCAGGCGCCAGCGCGCAGCGATATGCCCGTGGTCGTCCATGAAACCGATCACCGCCACCAGCCCCCCGGCGCCCAGCACCCCGACCACCACGGAGGGCGCGATAGGCCCTGCAATGGCCATACAAAGTGCTGCCAGCAGAAAAGCCACCACAAAGCTCAAGCCGCCGCCGCGCGGGGTAGGCAGTGTGTGTGAGCTACGTGCATTGGGAATGTCCATCAGGCTACGGGACAGCGCATAACGCCGCAGCGCTGCCGTCATCCACCATGCTGCCACGCCTGCCGCCAAAACGAGCCAGATCATGGGCGGCGCGCTTCCAGCAAAGATTGAGCGGTCATTTTCAGTCCTTGTTCCAACGTGTAGGGAGGGTACCAGCCGAGCAACTGCCGGTTCTTGGCGATATCCACCTGCAGTGAGCCGAGCAGGCGCTGAGCGAGGTCCCGCCGCCCCACCAACTGCGCTGCGCCATGCAACACCCCCACCGGCACAGGGAGCAGGCGCGCCGGCTGCCCCAGCACGCGACCTAGCGCATGCAGCAACTGGCTGAGGGAAACGTCTTCCCCGTCACTAGCCATGAAGGTCTGGTTGGCGGCGTTTGGATGGTCAATGCAGGTAATGATCAGGTCGACCAGGTTGGCCACCGACACCAGGCTGCGACGGTTGTCGACCTTTGCGAATGGCAGTGGCACACCACGCTGCACCCAACGCATCATGCTATGGAAATTGGCCTTGACCCCCGGCCCGTAGACCAGCGTAGGGCGAATCACAACCACCTGCATCGCGGTAGTCGCTGCCAGCTGGCGCAACCCCTGCTCTGCTTCGAGCTTGGACAGCCCATAGGCATCCCGCGGTGCCGGCACATCATCAGCATGCAGCGGCTTGCCTGGCTGGCTGAGCTCACCATTGACCTTGACCGAGCTGATGAAGATAAAGCGCCTTACACCTGCGGCAGCGGCCTGGCGGGCCAGATTGAGCGTGCCCTCGACATTGACCCGACGGAACTCGGCCAGGCTGTCGCTGGCAGTTTCCTTCATGACATGCACCCGGGCAGCGGCATGCACCACAGTATCGACACCGGCCAGTGCTGCAGCCCAGTCGGTGCTGGCGGCGAGGTCAGCGATGCGCACCGCTTGCGCACCCGCAACGGGCGCCTGGCCATTGCCACGCAGTGCGGCTCGGGTATCGAAGCCCGCGTTACTGGCCAGCTGACGGCATAGCGCGCTGCCGATGAAGCCGCTTGCACCTGTAACGAGTATCGTGCGTTTTTCCATATAGCTCTGTCTCGAGTCAACGGGGCGCAGGTTTAAACGGAAATTGCCAGAGCGCAACCACTGCCCGATCCACCACCGTGCAACGCGCTTGGGTGCCGCAATGGCCGACCGGACTTGCTGCTTGGCTGCGCGGGTGAACAGCTAAAGCAGGCTACGATAGAGTTCGGCATAGCCAGACGCCATGGCCGATGCGGTGAATACCTGCTCATAGCGCTGCAACGCCCGCCCTCCCATGGTTTGGGCCATGGCCGGATCGTCCCACAACCGTTGCATGGCTTGCGCCAGCGCTGCGGCATCGCGTGGAGGCACTACCAGCCCCGTCTCGTCGGCCAGGTTGATGAACGTGGTGCCCGATCCCATTTCGCAGGAGATAAGCGGTTTGCCATACATGGCCGCCTCCAGCAGCGAGATGCCGAACGACTCCGAACGCAGGTGGGACGGGAAAGCGAAGGCGTAGCACAGTTCAAGCAACGCCGCCTTGTCGTCATCCGGCAGCCCGCCCAGGAACTGGACATTGTGCAACCCCGCCTCCGCCGCCTGCTGCTTCAGCTGATGCTCAAGGAAGCCGCCCCCCATGATCACTACTGGCAAGCCGTTGATACGCGCGGCTTCCAGCAAATAATCCAGGCCCTTGTAATAGCGCAAGGCGCCAACGAACAGGAAAAAACGCTCGCCCAGGCGTTGCCGCCAATAGGCCAGCTTCTCGGCACTGGCGGCGGGGTAAGTGGACCGGTCCAGACCATAGGGAATGATGGCGACCTTGTCTTTGAACTGGGTCAGCACCGGGCTATGCGCGGCGTAATTCGGCGAAGATGCAACTATACGATCGACGCTGGAAAAGAACCGCCGCATCAAGGGCTGGTAGAGCTTGAGCAGCCACTTTTGCTTGACGATATCGGAGTGGTAGCTGACCACGGTCGGTTTGTTCAGCCGGGCCAGGAAGTGCACAACATCCATGTACGGCCAGGGGAAGTGGTAATGCACGATGTCTGCCTGCCTGGCGAGTTCGGCAAAATCCTTCATTGCCGACAGCGAAAAGCCCGTGGAGGCGACGTGCAAATCGAGCTTGGCCCGATGGGTGCGGTGGTTGGCCACGCGTTCGTCACGCCCTGAGCCCCGTGGGCTGAGGTAGAGCACTTCAGGTTCAACCCCGTGGGCTTGAGTCCCTTCGGCAATCTGGAAGATTACCTGCTCGATACCGCCCATGGAGTCCGGGTAGTACGTTTTGAAAAAATGCAGAACCTTTATCATCTTTCCCTGACCGACTTGTAAACCTCGACCGTCGCCTGGGCACAGCGCTCCCACGAGAAGCCGCCGGCATGCAACAGGCCCTGCTGCACCGCCGTTGCTCGCCAGGCTTCGTCCTCAAGCCCTTGCTGCAACAATGCAGTCAACCCTTCTACATCATCAGGTGCGCACATCAGCGCAGCCGGGCCTGCCACCTCCGGCAGCGACGAGCTGTTGGAGCACACAACGGGCACCCCGGAGCTCATGGCTTCAAGTACCGGCAAGCCAAACCCTTCGTAATGCGACGGGAAGGTGAACAGGCGCGCGCCGGCGAACAGCAAAGGCAGGTCTGCGCTGGCCACGAACCCGAGGTAGCGGGCCCACCCCTGCTGCTGCGCCTGGGCGATACGGTCATGAATGGCTTCGCTGCGCCAACCATGGTAACCGGTAAGAATCAACGGCCAGCGTTGGCGCAGGGCCAGTGGGAGACGACTGTAGGCATCCAGTAGCGAGACGATGTTCTTGCGCGGCTCGATGGTGCCGACGAACAGGCTATAGCCGCCCGGTTCCAGGCCATGGCGGGCCAAGGCCTCGCGCAGATCGGCGGGGCTGCGGGGGTGAAACTGTGGTGAACTGGCCAGGGGGACCGCGTGAATCCGGTCCAGCGGCCAATTGAAATAGTCTGCCAGTTCCTTTCGCATGCAATGCGATACGGTAATCAAGGCATCTGCACGCTTGAGGCTTTGCGTAAGCTCCTTTTGCAGATACCGCGCGATTTGCGGCGTATGGCAGTGCGCCCAAGTGAACGGCGACAAATCGTGAAACGTCGCCACCCGCGGACCTGCAAATGGCGGCAGGTAAAAGTTGGTACTGTGATAGATGAAGTCTTCATGCCCGCGCAGCGCTTGCTTGCGCAAAATGGGCATCAGCCGCCGGTACACTTCCACAGCCAGTGCGTTTTTCTGCACAAAGCGCTTCAGGCCGTGCACAGCGTCGGACTGGTCAGAAGGTGAAACCAGTTCGGGCAAAAACTTGCGACCAGCAAACAGCCGCAACTCGCTGATTTCCTCAGCGTGCTGCAGCCGCGAGGCTAATTCATAGGTATAACGCCCAATGCCGGTAAGCGGAAAGCGCACCGACTCTACAGAAAGGATAAGCTTCATTTATCAGCAAGCATCCAACCCAGCGTTTCATCCAGCGACGGGGTTTCCCAGCCAGGTAGCAAGGCCCGCAGCTTTGCGTTGTCACCACACAGGGTTTTGACCTCGTTAGCGCGGACAAAAGCCGGATTCACCTGTACCTCGAGTTGGTGCCCCGTGATAGCCGAGCACTTGCCGATCACTTCGCGCAACGAATGGGTTGTACCAGAGCTGACATTGATCGCCTGCCCGACCGGCCGTGCTTCGATCAAGCCACGATAGGCCTGGACAACCGCGCGCACGTCACTGAAGTCGCGCCAGACATCCAGGTTGCCAAGCTCGATCACTTCGGCCTTGCGGCGAAAGTGCGAGACGATCTTGGGTAGCAGGAAGTTGTCTGCCTGCCCAACACCGGTGTAGTTGAAGGGCCGCGCGATAACGATAGGCAGCCGATCACACCAAAGCCTGGCCATGTATTCCATGGCCAGTTTGCTGACCGCGTAATCATTGGCGGGCGCCGGCGGCGTCTGCTCGTTCAGCAGCCCTTCGGAAACGTTGCCGTAAACATTGGCACTGCTGGCAAGCAACACACACTCGGGTGTTTTGCCGCAGGCCGCAACAGCTTCGAGCAAGTTGCGCGTACCTATCAGGTTGACCTGATAGAACGCGTCGGCAGCACCATGCCCTACAAAAGCGATGGCAGCCAGATGGACGATGACATCCGGCTGCAGTTCGGCCAGCAACGCGCGTAACCCAGGCCCATCGGCAAGGTCGACCTGACGGTAGTCAGGGGCCTGCAGGGGCTGGCTGCCAGTGCCGAAAACTTCATAGCCAGCAGCTCGTAGTTCTGCCGCCATGTAGCGGCCGGTGAACCCGTGTATACCTGTGATGAGTGCGCGTTTGCTGGCCATTTGCATCAGAACGAGAACCCTTGTTCGTTACGACGCAGGTCGGCTTCGACCATCATGCGGCACAGCTCTTCGAGGCTGGTCTTGGGCTCCCAGCCCAGCACGTTCTTGGCCTTTTCCGGGTTGCCGATAAGCAGTTCGACTTCGGCTGGGCGGTAGAATTTCGGGTTGATGACAACCAGTACCTTACCGGTTGCAGCGCAGCTACCCTGCTCCGCTTCGTCTTTGCCGCTCCACTTGATTTCAATACCGACTGCCTTGAAGGCCATGGTAACGAAGTCGCGTACGGTTTCGGTACGGTTGGTGGCGAGCACGAACGTATCCGGTTCGTCAGCCTGCAGCATGCGCCACATGCCCTCAACGTATTCCTTGGCAAAGCCCCAGTCACGTTTTGCGTCGAGGTTGCCCAGCTCCAGCTTGTCCAGCAGGCCCAGCTTGATCTTGGCTACCGAGTCGGTGATCTTGCGGGTCACGAACTCACGGCCGCGCAGTGGCGACTCGTGGTTGAACAGGATGCCGCTGGTGGCGAAGATGTTGTACGACTCACGGTAGTTGATGGTCATCCAGTGAGCGTAGAGCTTGGCCACGCCGTAAGGGCTGCGGGGGTAGAACGGGGTGGTTTCGACCTGCGGAATTGCCTGCACCTTGCCGAACATTTCCGAGGTGGAAGCCTGGTAGAAGCGCGCCTTGGGGTTAACGATACGAATGGCTTCGAGCAGGTTGACCGCGCCCAGGCCGGTGATTTCGGCGGTGGTCAGCGGTTGCTCGAACGACACACCCACAAAGCTTTGTGCGGCGAGGTTGTATACCTCGGTGGCCTCGGTGGTTTGCAGCAAACGGATGCTGGCCGACAGGTCGGTGAGGTCGTATTCGACCAAATGCAGGTTAGGGTTGGTATGGATACCCAACTCCTCGATGCGCCAGAAGTTGACCGAGCTGGTGCGACGGTAGGTGCCGTAAACGGTATAACCTTTGTCCAGCAGCAGTTCCGCCAGGTAGGCGCCGTCTTGACCAGTGATCCCCGTAACGATTGCTTTCATGCGACTTAACCAACTCCGATAGTGCCGTGCGGGCATGGATAAATAATGGAACCACGCGGGCCGTTCCTGCCGCGCGTGTAAAGATTTGATGCGGAAGTATACATAGGTCGGACGGAGGACTCGACTCGCAAAATAACCGCGTGGCGGGTTGTGCCATTTACGGCTTGCCGGCCAGCGCCTTGGGGAAGGTGCAACGGATGAACGACCTAGCTGATGAGCTAAAGGATAAGTACCCGCGCAATGGCTTGCCAGCATCTAGCGTGTAGGAAAGGTCTGAAACGGAAGGCGGGGCCCATGTGGACCGCTGCCTGCCGTCGGGCGCTCAATCAGCCGCGCGCATTGACCCGCGCCACATCACCACCCGGCAGGCTGGTTTCAGGCACCGGGCTAAGCCAGACATTGACATTGTGGACGCTTTCCTCGGTCAACTCCCCTGCCCAGCGGTTCAGCAGAAACAGGTTGGTGATGAAGTCGTACTGAGTTTTCAGCAGGTCGCGCCGGGCCTTGAATTCGTTCTGAACTGCGGTCAGCACATCCACGGCATTCACCACGCCGAAAGAAAATGCCTTCTGCGCCGCCAGGCTGGACTGCTGCGCCGATGACAACGCATTGCGGTTGGCGCGAATTTTCTCGACAGCGGCCTGAGCGGTAAGGTAGGCAGTGGTAGTTTCCTTGACCACCTGGCGCCGCACGCCCTCCAACTGCTCTTCAGCTGCCAGCTGATCATCGTACAGCCCACGCACCCGAGCAGAAGTGGAACCCCCGCTGTAGATCGGGATTTTCAACCCCAGCGACGCTACATAGCTGTCACTGCGCGGCGTTTGGGTGTTGTCATAACCTTGGTCGTTCTGCTGCGCAGTCAAGCTCAGGCCCAACTGCGGATAATGCTCACCCTTGCCTTCGCGCACCGCCGCTGTGGCTGCGTCTGCTCCACTTTGGTACGACTTGAGCATCGGATTGGTTTCGATAGCCTGAGTGACCCAGTTTTGCAAGGGGCGGGTAGGCGCCTGCAACGCCACGTCATTACGAACCCGGCTAAGCGGCTCGGTAATCGGGCGCCCGACAATCTCGGCCAACGCCTCGCGGCTGACCTGCACCTGGTTGCGCGCTTCCACTTCCTGCGCAAGCAAAAAGTCTACCCGCGCCTGCATATCCAGCTTGTCGGTGATCTTGGCCATTTGCCGGTCGAACATGCTACTGACGCGGTCAAGGTTTTTCTGGGTGGCCCGGCGCTCCGCCTGGACCAGGGCCAACTCATCGTCTGCCGCCAGCGCTACGAAGTAGCGCTTGGCCAGGTCGACCGTAGCCTCCGCCAAGGTATCCTCCGCCTCAAACCCCTTCTGTGCCTTTACGCTCTTGGACTTCTGGTAACGCTCCCAAGCCGGCTTGTTGTACAGATACTGGGTCAAGCTCAGCGAATAGGTTTCGGTGTTGTAGATGTCGCGCTCGAGTTCGTTCTTCCGCAGAATGCGGCTGGAGTTGGCATTGGCCGACACCTGGGGCAACAACCCACCCAGCGCGGCACGCTGCTGCTCACTCGCAGAGCGCGCCCGTGCGTAAGCCGCCAACACCCGCGGGTCTTCAAGGCGCGCCTCCCGGTACAACCCGGCCAGGTCCAACGCATAAGTAGAAGCCGACACGCCCTTCGGAGCAACGCCTTCGCCACCCCTCCCCTCCACAGCCACCGCCTGCCAGGCGACCATGCACAACATTACTCCCGGTAGCAAACGCAGCACGATCATTCCTCAATCAGCGATTCAGCGAACATGTTGCGCGCCGGTTTCAGCAGGTATTGCAGCATGGTGCGGTCGCCTGCATTGATCAAGACTTCGGCCGGCATGCCAGGTTGCAGCTTGCGACCGGCCAGTTTCTTCATGCCGTCTTCGGTGACATTAACGCGCACCAGGTAGTACTGATCGCCCGAGCGCTCATCAATCAGGCTGTCCGCCGAAATGCGCGTCAGCTTACCCTCGATGATCGGCGTAGTGGCCTGGTTGAAAGCCGAGAAGCGGACGTCCGCAGTTTTACCCAATTCCAGCCGATCGATATCCCGCGGGGCTACTTTGGCTTCTACTACAAGCTCGGACTGTGCTGGCACTATATCCAACAGAGGCGTTGCGGCACTGACGACACCGCCAATGGTGTGCACCTTCATATCCAGCACCATGCCGCTTTCAGGGGCACGGATAACTACGCGGGAAAGGCGGTCGCGAAGCGCTGCTTCCTTTTCCTGCAGGTCGAACACCTGAGCCTGTACGTCGGAAAGCTCCTTGGCAACATCGGCATCGAACTTCTTCTTCAACTGCACGATTTGCAGTTCGGTCTCGCCAATCTGCAACTTGGTCTTGGTGATGCTGGACTGGTGGTCCGCCACTTCGGTCTTGAGCATGTCAAGCTTACGCTCCTGCTCCAGCAACCGCTGGTTGTCGACAAACCCCTCTGCCAGCAACTCTTTCAGTTGCTTGATTTCACCGGAATAGGACTTCTCCAGGCCTGTCTTGGTGCGAATCATGTCGTTCAAGCCAGCAATCTGCTGCTGCATTTGCTGGATACGCTCGCGGTTGACAGAAATTTCGCCCTGCAAGGAATCATGGCGTGCCTTGAACACTTGCTGCTCCCCGGCCAACGCTTCCTGGGCACGGCTGGAGTCGGTGCCCTCCATCGTCACCGCCGGGATCGACTCCAGGCCATCGCGCTCGGCGCGCAGGCGTGCCTCTTTATAGCGTGCAACGATAAGCTGGTTGCGGGTGGACTCGTATTCAGCGCTGAGCTGTGACTCGTCCAGCACTATCAGCGGGTCACCTTTGTTTACCAGGTCACCATCCCGGGCATGCAGCTCTTTGACGATACCGCCTTCCAGGTGCTGCACGGTCTTGCGGTAGTTCTGCACGGTGACCACGCCAGTGCCGTGCACTGCGTTGCTCAAGGGGGCGAACGCCGCCCAGGTACCGAAAATGCCGAAGGTGACAAAGACGATGGTCAAACCAATCCGGCGTATACCCCGGTCCGACGTAGGCATATCATCGAAATTGTGGTCGAAATTTGTAATTGCTTTACTGCTCATCTAGAAATCCTTTCAAGCGCCAGTACTGGTAGTGGCGGGCACAACAGCCGCTGGGGCAGCAGGGGCAGCACCTGGCGCGGGTGGAGCAGTAGGCGCAGTGGCAGGCGCCGCTTGCGCACCACGCTGCTGAAGCTTGGCTTGCTGGGCGGCCAGTTCAGCGATAACCCGATCGCGCTCGCCATACAGCGAAATGGTGCCACCGGCCATTACCAGAATACGGTCCAGGCGGGTGAGGATATTGGGGCGATGAGAAACGATAAATACCGTGGCGCCTGTTTCCTTGAGCTTTTGCAGTGCCACACCCAATGCACGCTCCCCCACATCGTCCAGGTTGGAGTTCGGCTCGTCGAGCACGATCAGGCGCGGGTTGCCGTAAATGGCGCGCGCCAGACCGATCCGTTGGCGCTGACCGCCTGACAAGTTCACGCCCTCACTACCAATGACTGTGTCGTAGCCGTCTGGCAACATCAGGATCATTTCATGCACACCTGCCATTTGCGCGGCTTGCACTACTTTTTCAGGGTCGACCTTGTCGAACCGCGCGATGTTTTCGCTGATGCTGCCCTCGAACAGTTCGATGTCTTGCGGCAAATAGCCCACATACGGGCCCAGCGCCTGTTTATCCCAGCTGGCAATATCGGCGCCATCAAGACGCACCACGCCATGCTGCGGCGGCCAGATCCCCATCAATGCGCGCACCAGCGTGGATTTGCCCGCCGCACTCGGGCCAACGATGCCCACGATTGAACCTGCCGGCGCTACAAAACTGATGCTTCGCAATACAGGAGCTTTGGCACCAGGGGGCGCCACGATCAGGTTCTCGACCTGGATATGGCCTTCTGGCGCAGGCAATGGCATACGCTCAGGCTCATTGTTCAGGTCATCCATCACTTTGTTGAGGCGGTCATATTGCACTTTGGCTGCGACAAAGCCTTTCCAGCTGCTGATCATCTGGTCGATCGGCGCTAGCGCACGCCCCAGCAGCAGCGAGCCCGCCATCAACAACCCGGGGTTGATTTCATGGGTAACGACCAGATACGCGCCAATGGCCAGCATGATCGACTGCGACCACATACGGAACGTTTTAGAGGTAGAGCTTACGATCCCACCTTTGTCACTGGCCTGTGACTGCAGCATCATGATGTTGCGTTGGCGTTTAGCCCACCGGTTCATCAGCGTCTCGAGCATACCCATAGACTCGATCACTTCGGCGTTACGCAGCGTCTTGGTCGTTACCACGTTGGAAGCCACGTTCTCTTTGTTGGCCGCAGCCAACGCCTGCCCTGTAAGACGGTGGTTGACGACAGCCAGCACCGACAGAACGGCACCACACGCCAGCGTCATCCAGCCGAACCACGGGTGAAAGAGGAACATCACGATGGTGTAAATCGGAAACCAGGGAGCATCGAAGAAAGCAAACAAGCCTGGCCCAGTAAAAAATTGGCGCAAGGCTGTGAGGTCATTCAAGGATTGCGCAGTTGCATCCGCACCACCACTGGTCAGCGCGCGCTTGAAGCTTGCACGGTATACATCCCGACTGAGCAACACATCCAGACGGTTACTGATACGAACCATGATGCGAGAACGTACCCACTCCAGTGCCCCCATTGTGAGTAGCAGCACAGTCAGGATCAGCGTCAACATGAGCAATGTTGAAGTGCTGCTGGAGGGCACGACTCGACCCGATACCTGGATCATGAAGAAGGTAGGCACCAGCATCAGCGCGT
Source organism: Pseudomonas juntendi (assembly GCF_009932375.1). Classification (GTDB taxonomy): domain Bacteria; phylum Pseudomonadota; class Gammaproteobacteria; order Pseudomonadales; family Pseudomonadaceae; genus Aquipseudomonas; species Aquipseudomonas juntendi. The sequence continues at coordinate 31,019 of NZ_BLJG01000077.1, read as the reverse complement.
TGACGAAGAAGCTGAAGAAACCGACCGAAAGGAAGCTGCTTTTACAAGCTTTCAGGGCAGCTTGCAGATTATTTTCGGATTGTGAACTCATGGTATCCATACTGAGGAAGGCGGAAGCGGCAGGCAGTGTAACACCCGCATAGGTACGTCTGGCTCTCAGATTATCCGGAAACCAGCTCGTTCCCCGACCAGCCGCGATTATTCATGAAGTTTTGCTAAGCAATCCGGCCCTGAACCTCCACCTTTCGCCAGACGCAACACAAGGCGACAAACGGCTAGCAGGTCAAACCCTCCTGCCAAGTCTTTGTCAAAAAAATCAGGGCGAGGCGAAGCCTGCGTAGCGCTTTGGGTAGGCTGCTGATTTTTCTAATATTTTTCTCTGGCCTAGGTAATCCTATTATTTTTGTCGGGTACTAAAACCAGGCCGTCGAGAGCGCGAAAGTTAGCGCTAAGTTCCGGACGGATATGAAATTTTTTTTAAATTTCTTGGTTGACAACCCTTCCCTCTGACGGCATCCTCGCCACTCGCAGGGAGCCTTCACCGGCCGTTTGGTGCACGCACGGGTTTGAGCAAGTTAGCTACCAGTGTTTTTGCTTAAAAGGAGCTTAACAACGCCATGTCTATGCCTTCGCAGACCCTTGACGGCCTGAAAATCAGTTCCCGGGTTACACTGCTCGAGCCGGGCATGTACATCTTCCGCTACGCCTCGCAGCCGCCTGCCGACAAGCCCGTGTGCATCGCGCTACAGCAAGCGCCGTTGGGCAAAGGCTCCATCGACTTCTTCCCCGCCGAGGGCGTCAGCAAAAACATGCTGACCAAACTGGGCGATACCATCGTGGCTCGGGTCAAAGGTGGCGTGACCACCGTTCTGATCACCGAATACCACATGTTCGACGAAGTGATCGACCCAATCGACCTTCGCATCGACCGCATAGACACCTCGCCGGCCATCATGCGCACCTACGCTGTTGTCGCAACCGCGGAGCCAGCCCAGGCCATTGCTGCCAGCGCCAAGCCCTTGCCTGTCAAGCTTACCGCCCACCTGAAAAAGGCGGGAGAGGTAAGCTCCACTGAGGGTTGGGTAGGTGCACCCGGTACAGAGGACTTCATTGAATCGTTTGCCGTCGAATGGGCTGAAAAACCGGTAGGCGTAGATTTGCTCTACACCTGCATGGTGGCTGGCTCAGGGCCTTGTCGCAATGTGTCGACGGGGACGTTCGTCGGCGCCAAGGCGCAGGGCCTACCACTACTGTGTGTTGGTTTCAGCCTTGTCGGCCCTCTGCGCAAACACTACGAATTGACTGGCGTTGTGGTGTTCGGCAATGCCGAACCACAACGCCTGGTCGCCAATCAGATGATGCATGGCCCCACCGGCAACGAGCCGCTGGTGGCGCTGCATATCGCCCTGACCCCCGTTACGAAGATGAACGCTGCCCGCCTTAAGTCTCCGTGGGAAAACTCTGCAACTGAGCAGACTACTATTGCAGCAGGCCAACCGGCCTGAAGTAACAGGAATACACCATGCAATACGATAATCCCGTATCGAGCAGCGACGTACAAGCTACTCTGACCGCCGAAAGCGCCAACCTGTCCGACTCCACCATCGAGGCCATCAACAGCCTGCTGAACCTGGATAACGCAGAGACCGTTTCGGTTGCTGGTATCACCGGCACTACCGTTCAGCTGCCAGAATCCGGTGCTGCCAGCATCGTTCAAGGCACTGTTGAAGGCGTTAAAGGCGACACCGTGGTACTGGACCTGGCCGCAGCTGAAGCTGCTGGCGCCAGCGTTTACCACCTGCAGAGCGACGCCAACCTGGTCGTGAACCTGGAAGGCCAAGCTGCTGCCCCAGCTGCCGACGTTCAAGCCTTCGCACTGGCTGCGGTCGACACCTCGGCTATCGAACTGGTAGTAGCTACCGGCAACGGTGACGACGTAATCACCGTTAAAGGCGACCAGAACACCCTGATCGACGCTGGCGACGGCAACGACACCATCGTTACCGGCAATGGCGACAACGTAGTTATCGCTGGCGCTGGCAACAACAACGTGACCACCGGTTCGGGCAATGACACTGTCATCCTGAGCGGCAGCAACCACGCTGACATCGTCAACACTGGCGAAGGTTACGACGTTGTTCAACTGGACGGCTCTGCCGAAGACTACGACTTCGCAGTCGGCAACAACTTCACCGTGAACCTGACCGGCAACCAGACCGCTGCTATCAGCAACGCTGAGTTCCTGTCGTTCGCCAACGGTGACACTGTAGCCCTGGCTCACAGCGACGAAGAAGCAGCAGCCCTGCGCCTGTACCAAGGCATCCTGGGTCGCGACGCTGACCTTGAAGGCGCCAAGGCATTCACCGGCCTGGTGAACGAAGGTACTTCGCTGACTGACATCGCCAACCAGTTCCTGAACTCTGCCGAGTTCGGCGGTGCTGCTACCGAAGCCAGCATCAACGACCTGTACAACACCCTGCTGGGCCGCGACGCTGACGAAGCTGGCTCCGATGCATGGCAGGCTGTACTGGCCAACGGCGCTTCGCTGGCCGACGTAGCTGCAGCTATCGCTGTGTCTGAGGAAGCTCAGGACCGCGACCAGTCCAATGGCGACTTCGTCCGTGACCTGTACACCAGCGTTCTGGGCCGCGAAGCCGACGAAGCTGGCCTGGACGCTTGGGTGTCCCAGCTGTTCAACGGCACCAGCCGCGCAGACGTTGCCAAAGGCATCGTTGGTTCGGTTGAAGCTACCGACAAGTCCAACAGCGACTTCATTGACGCTCTGTACCAGTCGGCTACCGGCCGTGCTGCTGACGACGCTGGCAAAGCTGCTTGGGAAGCTGTACTGGAGAACGGCGGCACCCACGCCGACGTAGCTCTGGGCATCGTTGGTTCCGCCGAAGCTATCGCTCACATCGACAACGTCGTTGTACTGCACGGCCAAGTGTAACTAGCCCTGCTGTAGCGCTGCGTATGTCCGGCCTCAGGGCCGGGCATATGCCAAAGGGGCGACTTTCGGGTCGCCCCTCTTTTTATTATCTGTAGCCAAGCCAAGCTTATGTCCAGACAACTCGACCATGGGCGAGAGACGCTCATGGGCATCTTCCACCGCCACCGTCAGGCCAACGAGCATGACGCGGCGGCAACTGCACTCGAACGTGCGTTGCAGGTTCCCGAGTATCGGGCCGAAGCACTCGTATGGAAAGGCATCGCGGCCTTGCCGCAGACGCCCGAGCTGGCTTTTTTATATTTTGCCAATGCCGCCAGGGCATTGCCCGAGCGGGCCGACGTTCACGCGTTGGTGGGGCGCAGCCTACTGGCGCAAGGCCACTTCGAGATGGCCACGCGCTACCTTACAAATGCCTGGAAACTTCAACCCAACGATCTGGCGCTGCGGCTGACCCTTTGGGAGGCTCGTAGCCGGTCAGAAACGCCTGCCGAGTTGCGACGCACAATCCTGGCCCACTTGCCCGATATCCAGACAGGTAAAGAGCTCGGGTTGGTAGTCAAGCTGCTGGCGGCGCAAAGCGACGCTCCGGGCACTATTGGTGTTGTGCGCTATCTGCCGGAACAGAAGGAAATTCAGGGCTGGGCGATCGACTTGCAGAATCTGCAAGCGCCCGCAGCGCTGCAGATTGAAGCCAATGGCGCCCGCATTAACGCGACTGCCAGCGCCGCCCACCCGCTGCTTGGTGCAGCGGGGCTCCCAGCGACCCATGGTGGTTTGCGGGTGAGCGTACCGAACCCCACCCCTGCGGTGCACATACAATTTACCAACGGCATGCCCCTGCAAGGCAGCCCGGTTTACGCCATGCCGGTCTTCGTTCCGCCTGCTAGCGTAGGTGGCGGCGAAAACAACCCAGTGGATGTGCTGATTCCGGTCTATAACGGCCTTGAGGAAACACTGGAGTGCATCAACAGCGCGCTGGACGCCCGCAAATTGAACCGCACCCCGCACCGCCTGGTGGTTATCGAAGACAAGACGCCGGTCCCTGCCCTGGCCAAGGCACTCAAGGTGCTTGCTGCCAAGGGCAAGATCACGTTGATCAACAACGCGGTCAATCTCGGTTTCATCCGTACCATGAACCGCGCCATGGCCCTCAGCCCGAACAAGGACGTAGTGTGGCTCAACGCTGATACCCGCGTGCACGGCGCCTGGCTGGATCGGTTGCGTGCAGTTGCTTATAGCGACAAACGCATTGCGTCGGTAACGCCGTTCACCAATAACGGCGAGCTCATGAGCTTCCCCCGTAGCCAGATCTGCCACGAAATGCCCAGCGCCAAGGCTCAGGCCGAACTGGATGAACTCGCCCGGCAGGTGGCCAGCCCACCCGTTGAAATCGAGACGGGCTGCGGCTTTTGCCTGTATATCAAGCGGGCCGCACTGGACCAGGTGGGCTACCTGGACGAAGTACACCTGGCTCGGGGCTACGGTGAAGAAACCGACTGGTGCCTGCGCGCCCGCAGCCAAGGCTGGCGGCACATGGGGGCGCCTAACGTGTTTGTGGCACACCAGGGTGGTATTTCGTTCGGTGCCGAGAAGGTAATGCGGGTGGCGGTGAACAACGCAACCTTGCGCCAACGGTACCCCGACGCATCCAGCAGCTATCAAGCATTCTGCCTGCGCGACCCTATCAAGCCTGCACGCCAGGCTTTACAGCAAGCGCGCCTTGAGCACTTGGTACGTAAACCGGCGAGCGAGCGAAATCTCAGTTGGCAGATGGGTGAGGACAGAACGCTCTACATCCACGATGGCCCAAATGACGATGCCGCTTTCAGCTTGGCTTATCACCACAGCAGTCATCGAACTTGGGTAGTGCTGACCGCCCCATTGTGCCCCTTGCCTCTGAATCTGGAGTACGAACTGCCGGGCGATTTCACTCACTTGGTCGAATGCCTGCGCAGCCTGCCATTGCAGGCAATGTTGTTCCAGAACCTTGCCCGCTGCCCGATTGGCTTATGTGATCTGCCGGCAATGCTGGACATTCCGTACCGCATTCTGTGCAACGACGACCGCTTGCTCGATTCGAGGGGTGATTATGACTGGCGGCGTTTTGCTCGCGAAGCGGCTAGCGTTCAGTTGCCATGGCCAGCGCTACAACCTGTTTACAGCGATGCGCTGCCAGATTCCAAGTTAGTAATAGAAGCGACTGCGGTAACCAGGGGGTTGACTGTGCATATGCCTCAATCACTCGTCATTGGTGACAGCCTGCGCGATGCCAGCATTGCCCAGCATTGGCTGGATGTTGCAAGGCATATTAAACGCGCGGAATTGTCCATCCGTTTGGTTGCGCCAAGCGATGGCCCCCTGCTGAAACAACTGCAAGCCACCGGTTCCGTTCATGTGCTGCCCGACTTGAATGGCTTCACCTTGGCCGAGCGAGCCCAAGCCGCCGGATGTGATGCTGTGCTCAGCCTGGCTGAAAATCCTGGCAGCGACTGGGCGGCCCCTCGCTTGGCAGCCCAGCTGGGTATACCGCTGTTCGCCCCCTCCAATTTGTTGGCAAGCGACACAGGGGCCGCTGCCCTAACCGCCTTGCCTTTCACCTTGAGCCTGCTCCGATGACCGAACACCTTCTGGATCAACTGCAAACGGCTCAGCCGGTCGCCCTGCCCGCCTTCAGCGGCGCCATACTTGGCCTTCAGGGCGACGTACTGCACGGCTGGGCGATGGACAACACGCAACCGGAAAACCGGCCTGTCATCGAGGTGTTCATCGATGGAGCCAGCGTTGCTCTGGCACGTGCCGACCAATATGAGCCCAACGCACCAATGGGCGACCAGTACCATGGCTTTGCCGTGCAATTGCGCCAGCGCTGGCTCGACGAGGCATGCTTGATCACCGCACGCATCGCCAACCAGTCATTCGAATTGGACGGTCAACTGTCGCTCCCGGCAGCACCCAGTGACGACAGTGCCTCAATTGCGTCCCAGGTTTGGCATACAGGCGGCCTGCGTGTCGGTGGTTGGTGCTGGGATCCAAAGGCACCTGATCGACATGTGGAGGTTACGGTACGCGAAGGCGATCAAGTGGTTGGTCGGGCGGTATGTAATGAGCACAACCAGGCCTTGGCGTACCGCGCCACCAGTGACCACGGCTTTGCTATCGACCTGCCTTGGGAGTTGGCCGATGGCAAGGTGCATGTGCTGGAAATCGTCAATGATCTTGGCCAGCCACTGGCAGGTAGCCCCATTCGTTTGTGCTGCTGGCCGGAGGGTGTTGAAGGGCTGCTCCAGAAATTGGATCCGGCGCACGACGCCGCAACGGTGGCCCTGCTGACTGAGGTTGCCAAGGACCAAACCATGCGCCTGCCGAAAAGTGCAGGCTGGCATCACTACCCTCAATGGTTCGAGGTGTTCCAGCGCCTGGACACACTGCCCTTACCGCCGCTACAAGGCAAGTTGGGGGTGCTGCTGCTGAGTGACGGCGATTCGGGACTGGAACAAATAAGCCTGAACAGCCTAGGTGCCTGCAACGCTGGCGCGCATGCAGTTGCTATCGCTCCACCATCCAACCTCTTGCCTGCGCTCACTCAACTGCTTGAAGGCGACTGCGATCGCATCCTGCCAATGGTGGCGGGCGATAGGTTGGCGCCTCTGGCGCTGGCGCACCTGAGTGCCTTGCTCGACGATGGGAGCGCATGGGCATTCGCCGACTGCGATCGCGACGGTCCGCAGGGTGAGCGCAGCCTGCCTTGGCTGAAACCGGTCTGGGACATCGACCTGTTTATAGGTGCTGACATTTTTACCCCAGGGGCGATCTTCGGTGCGAGCATCGTCAAGCAAGCGTTGGCGCTCCTCACGACCCGTGGAGTCAACACGCCTGTAAACTGGTATGACTTTACAGTCGGCATCGCATTGGCAACGGAAAACTCCGACGCGAGCGTTACACACCTGCCCCGCGTGCTTTACCACCGCGCCCCACATACACCAGCGAGCCCGGAACAGCAGCAGCCGTCCCCACAGCGTCTGCAGGCGGTTGAATGGCTGTGCCAGCAGTTGGCGCCAGGCGCCACGGTAAGCCAAGTGGCCGAATACCCGGCATTATTGAGAGCCCACTGGCCACTGCCTGAGCGACTACCCCAGGTAAGCCTTATCGTGCCAACACGGGATCAATTCAAGCTGTTGCATGCCTGCATCGAAGGGCTGCTGAACGACACGGATTACCCCAATCTGGACATTATTGTAGTTGATAATCAGTCTAGCGACCCACAGACCCTGACCTACCTGGCTGACCTCACCAAGCGAGGAATCACGGTACTACCACATCCCCACCCATTCAACTATTCCACGATTAATAATCGGGCTGCGAGCTTAGCCACCGGTGAACTGATTGGCCTCGTAAATAACGATATCGAAATTATCGAGGCTGATTGGTTAAAGGAGATGGTTGCGCAAGCACTCAGAACTGGCGTTGGGGCTGTAGGCGCCAAATTGCTGTGGCCAAACAGAATGGTTCAGCATGGCGGGGTAATCACTGGAATAAATGGCTTAGCAGCTCATGTAGGCAACAATCTTAACGAGCATGATGCGGGTTACTTGGCCACAAACCAGCTCACTCATTGTCAAAGTGCAGTTACCGCAGCCTGCCTTCTTATGAGGAAAGCAAGATTTGAGGAGCTCGGTGGCCTGAATGAAATAGATTTCCCGGTTGCGTTCAATGACGTAGATCTTTGCCTGCGCATCCGCTGCTCGGGCCTACATTTAGTGTGGACGGCATTTGCCAAACTAATACACGCGGAATCCGCAAGTCGCGGTAAAGATATCAGCGCGGAAAAGAGAGCCAGGGCAGATAGAGAGCAACATAGATTTATTGGTAAGTGGTCTATAGCCGAGCAAACTGACCCTTACTACCACCCTGCGTTGAGTCATGATTATCTCAGTGGAACTTATGGAGGCCTGGCATTACCGCCATACAATATTACGAGCCGGTCGTAGCTGATAAGTAGCAGTTATATTTTATCAGAACATAGTTCCCACCCGACATGCAAAATTATGAAGTATCCAATTAAGGTAAAATCATGGCAACCGGGCAAGCGAAGATGAACAACTTTACCAAGTCAGCGCCAAGTACTGCGGATAGCTCGATTAAATCAGACGCAGAGTTGATCAATGCAATCCAGCACGCCTTTGCTGAAAAGAACTCCGCGCTTTTACTAGCTGAGAGGCAAATCCAGGAGCAAGCGCGTTTTCTGGAGGATTTAAGAACTGAAGCTTCTGGCCTACTGGTAGAACTGCATAAGACGCAAGAGGCGCTTGAGCAGGCTTGCAAATCCCAAAGAGCGACGAGTGAACAGGCTATTCAGCAGCAGGCACGTATTGATAAGCTCAAAGCTCTTTTGCCCGACCACTGGGAAATGGAAGTCAAGGACATCCACCGCAAGCGGAAAGCTGCAACAGAAATCATATGCTGGACCTTGAAAGACGTTTACATCACGGGCGCGTATATTCCCGAATTATATGTAGAGGTTCATCTTCGCAATGGTGATGCTGGTGTAGTGTTAAAGCGAACCATATCGAACAGCATGACCTCCTCCGCTCAATTCGGAAAGTTGGCTAACGGCGATACCATTACAATATTTCCTGAATCCAAACCGGTAAATCAAGGGGCGAATGCCGAAATCAGCAATCTTGGAACTTCCGACTGGAACGCCTCCAGAGAAATACTACGACGCTTGACATCCCTGGTGGAAAATTCAGAGTTCAGCCACAGCCGACTCAAGAAGAAAGATGTAGGCGTGCTCCGAACTGGGTTAGTGAACCTCAATCAAAGGCTTAACAACTGGCCTTGGATTTTTAGGTTTGACGCTATTCAATTGAGTGAAACCTTGCAAACTCATGAGTACCAAAAACTCACGTTCAGAATTGAGAATCTTAGTATTGGTAACTTCACCTGGTCTCGCTTGGATTACGGAATAGCGACGGTAGATCACGATGGAAGTTTTGGACAAAACCCAAGACTGGAATTTCCGGAGTCGAGCAAACAGGTTGTAAGCAATTGGTATCCTGAGACCCTAGATGGGCGAGGAGCACGACTCGAGTTGAGATTTGCAAAGCCAAATGCATTTGATTGGAATGTCTGGACCAGACTATCGAATGAGGACAGATTACTAATCACCGCACTCGTTACCAGCATCCCCTCCCAAATTGCAGCTCTGGATAGACAGGGTATCCATATGCAGGACTGGCAGAAATGGAATGAACTTGGGCTGGTCATGAGAAGCATACTCGCAAGCCAGTTCGAGGGTATGACTAATCGCGCAGGCTGACTAAGCATGCGGTTTGAACAACAATCAGCCTACGATCGCAAGGAACTTAATAGATGACCGATTCACCCTCCCATTTCAAGCTCGCCAATATAGCATTTCGAGCAAAAGATTACGCACTTGCTGTAGAGCTGTACGAGACTGCTTTAGCTGAAGAACCGAGTGTGGCAGATAGTATCCGCTTCAATCTCGAACTTGCCCGCTCGCGCATAAGTACTGCAAGTCAACATAGTACCCAACAGATTTTACGTATTGACTCACAGGACAACAAAGTTAGTGATACGGGAGACGTATCCAGCACAGAGATAGAGCAAACGTCAGACCGTACAAATCTCAGCTCGGAAGCGAGCGCTGGCAAATGCCTAGAAATTAAAAAGCGTGGTGATATCCTCGAAAACGGTGTGCTCTCGTGCAACGCCGATAAATATAAAAGGACTATTCATGAGCTTGCATTGATCACTCAAAGCCATTACTTTCTTGAGGAAAATGGACATTTAGGCATATTTGGGAAGTCAAAAACAGTTTACAATGAACAAGTGTACACAAAAATTGCCGAATCGAAACTTTTCGACCAGGCGTGGTACATTGATACCTATCCAGATGTGGCCCTAAGCCAAATTGATCCTGTTAAACATTATATGTCCATCGGGTGGCATATTGGCCGCGACCCAAGTCCTAAATTTTCAACAAATACATATTTTGAGCTTAACAAAGACGTATATGACGCGGGCGTCAACCCTCTTGAGCATTATCTATTCCAAGGATTGAAAGAGGGTCGAAATTTTAAAAAATTCTTGAAAGCTGATGAACTTGGTAATATCGATTTCGCGCCTACACGACGCGGCAGCTACACCTTGATCCCTGAAAAGACTGTCCGCACTATATGCCTTTATCTCCCGCAATTCCACGCAATCCCCGAAAATGATAAATGGTGGGGTAAAGGATTTACTGAGTGGACTAATGTAGTACCTGCGAAGCCTCAATTTGATGGTCACTATCAGCCTCATGTGCCGCACCCTGATGTCGGTTACTACAACCTGCTCGAGCCAGGGGTGATTGCTCGACAGATCAAACAAGCTCATGAATATGGAATAGATGGATTTTGCTTTTATTTCTATTGGTTTGGCGGTCACCGTCTGCTCGAAAAGCCGATTGAACTTTTCCAGAGCGACAAATCACACGAAATGCCATTCTGTCTATGTTGGGCGAATGAAAATTGGTCTCGCCGCTGGGACGGCAACGAATCCGACGTACTGATTGCCCAGGACCACTCGGACGAGGATGATATTGACTTTATTAAGTATATAACTAAATACATTACTGATCCCAGATATATCAAAGTCGGTGGCAAGCCGCTGGTTGTAGTTTACCGTCCAGCCGAGCTTCCAGATGCCAAGCGTACCGCAAATATATGGCGAGAGTACTGTCGCAAGCAGGGGATTGGCGAAATCTTCCTAGCAACAACTAACTCCTTTGAGAAAAGTAACCCTGCCGAGTACGGATTCGATGCAGTCGTTGACTTCACCCCAAACAGCGCGGGCTTGTCCCCTACAAGGGACCTTATCGAGAACCTCCCTCCGTCATTCGAGGGCGGCCTGTTCAATTATGATAACCTAGTCGCGCAAAGTGATAATTATCGAGTCGAAGATTTTACAATCTTCCGCGGCGCAAGCCCCTCATGGGACAACACCGCGAGAAAGAAAAATAAGGGATATATATTTTTAAATAGCTCGCCCGTCAAGTATCAGAAGTGGCTAGACAACTCCATTAAATACATGACAGAGTGCAAGTCAGCGCCCAATGACAGTTTGGTCTTTATTAATGCCTGGAATGAGTGGGCAGAGGGAGCGCACCTGGAGCCCGATCAAAAATACGGCTACGCACACCTCGAGGCTACCAAACTTTCTATCCTTAAGTCGGCTATTGCTAATATGCCAGCGATCAAAAGCGACGAAAAATCGCTTGCGGTCATTATTCATGCATTCTACTTAGACGTACTTGAAGAATTTTTGATTGAAATCAAGAAAAACTCTTCAAAACTCAAAGTGAAAATTTATGTCTCCGTACCTTTCGGGAACACGGATGCCGCACGAGCTATGCTCAATGCCTCCAAGTTTGATTACATTTTAACTGAAGTCCAAAACTTAGGCCGGGATGTTCTACCCTTCATTAAGCTCTGCCGAATGGCAGCCAAAGATGGATTTCCTCTTATCCTTAAGTTACACACTAAGAAATCCAAACACCGGGAAGATGGCGACCAGTGGCGAAATGAGCTTTTGCAAAAGCTAGTTGGTAATGGCGAGTTGTTTAGAAACCATCAGAATATTATTAGAGATCAATCTATAGGCATACTCTGCCCGTCAGGTCACCTTGTACCCCTCAAGAATCACTGGGGTGGAAATGCAGAGCATTGTGCAACCCTCGCCGCCCGGCTGGGCTATGAATTCGAAGAAATTATCGATATGAAGTTTGCTGCAGGTACAATGTTCTTCGCCCAGACTAAAGCGATTCTCCCGATTCTTAACTTGGCCATCGACGATGAAGATTTCGACGAAGAGCTAGGTCAAACTGATGGTACCTTTGCGCACGCTTTAGAAAGGATTTTTACCGTTAGCTGTGCGGCAGCTGGGTTGGTAACGACTGAGCAGACCGGAAAAAAAACTAATAAACCGTATGCTTTTGCGAAGATCGGATAAAACAATTCTATGACCATCAAAGTTAAGCTGGCTGCAATTGCAAAAGATGAAGCGGCCTACATACCGCAGTGGATACACCACCACGCGGCATTTGGATTTCAGGAGATCGAAATCTGGCTGAATAACACTACTGACAATTCAATTGAATTACTTCAAGATATTCAATCCAAACACCCAGAAATCTCTATAAAATTCAAGATGGCTGATGAATTTCTTGAACGGTGTTTGTCGCAAAATCTACAATTCCAACAAGGTGCTTATAGTGAAATCTACAAAAGCACCTTCGAGACCTCAGACTTCAGTCATATCCTCTTTCTTGATTTGGATGAATTTTGGACCCCCCAAGATTTCACTACCACCATTGCAGATTTTATCTCCTCCTCTCCGGATGCTGATGCCATATCCTTTCAGTGGTTAATTGATACTCCAGATACATACAAACACATCTTTAGCCCACCATTCTCCCACCTTAATAAACTGCAAAAAAATCGTCATGTTAAAACGGTGGTTAAGCTCACAAACAGAATGACGGAGCTTTCCGTTCATAATCACATCATCAAAGATGGTGAATTTATCCTTGCAGATGGCACTCAGTTCCCTGGAACAGACCAAGAGACCCTCAACAAGTCTCTTGTACCAATTGCCTTTCAAAAGATTAATGGCATGAGGCCAGACAAGGCTTTCGTACTTCACCAAATTAATCGGACACCTGTTGAGTATCTGTCTTCCTTACTCAGGGGTCGCGGACATAAAAATGATCAGAGAGTCTTCAAGGCTAATCGGATAGGTTATATCCTAGATAACCAGTCCGCGCCTGCTATGGATTTTGGCATTAATCTGCAGCGTATATTTGAACATAATCGAAGCCTTTCGAAGTTCTTGTCAATTATTGACGACCAAGTTATGGTAGCCCAGCAGTTCATTATTAATCGATTTTGGTCCGCAGTTCGAAAAATTCGAGAAACGCCTGAACTGTTAACATTGCATCGCGATCAAATCAGAGGGATTAAGATTAATGATTTCTTGGACGAATATCTCCCACACGATCAGCTGTTATTTGCAGTAGACAAAACCAAAGTTTCATCGGATGGTGTTGTTATCGAAGGGTGGGCGTTCGATGCGCTATCAAGTGTGCGTCCGATTATTTCAGCCCTAAGCGAAGATGGCCAAGCTCTCCCAGTTGAAATCTATCGACACGACAGGCCCGATGTTGAGAAGATCTACCCTGACGCTCCTAAAGGTTGCGGTTTCAAGATTTCCGTATGTGCTCCTGGCGCAGGAGACTTGCGTCTCTTGCTCGCTTCCTCCGGAATTACCCAGACACTATTAATTGAACCAATCAGTAATTAGTAGAGCGATTAAAATGAAAATCACGGTAGTGGGAATCGGATATGTTGGCTTGTCAAATGCCTTACTGTTAGCCCAGCACAACAAAGTTATCGCATTGGATATCGACTCAGATAAAGTAGACAAGGTCAACAATGGGATCTCGCCCATTGAAGACCCCGAGATAAGCTTGGCCTTGAAGGGGTCTTCAGCAAATCTCATTGCTACTACCGATATCGCAAAAGCTTATGACTCGCCAGAAATTGTCGTTATTGCTACTCCAACTAATTACGACGAAAAAACCAACAACTTTAATACAGAATCTGTAGAAGCAGTAATTCGCGTCGCTGCCGAACTCAGCCCGCAACCCTTGATAGTTGTAAAGTCAACTGTCCCGGTAGGCTTCACCACTCGCATTCGCGCCAAGTTTAAAACAGACAATATTATCTTTTCTCCAGAATTTTTGCGTGAAGGGAAGGCATTACACGACAACCTTTATCCTTCAAGGATAATAGTTGGTGAACAGTCTGCCCGCGGGCAAATGCTTGCTGATCTTTTCTTGCAAGGCGCAAGAAAAACTGATGCCGCCATTCTTCTCACTGGTTCGACTGAAGCGGAGGCCATAAAGCTTTTTGCCAATACTTATTTGGCGATGCGCGTAGCGTATTTTAATGAGTTAGATACTTACGCAGAGTCAAGAGGACTTGACACCCGTCAGATAATTGAAGGCGTAGGTCTTGACCCAAGAATTGGAAATCATTATCACAATCCATCTTTCGGCTATGGGGGCTACTGCCTCCCGAAAGATACTAAGCAATTGCTGGCAAACTACGCCGAGGTCCCAAACACCTTAATCCGCGCTATTGTTGATTCGAATACGATGCGGAAGGATTATATTGCTGACGCAATTCTCAAGCTCCACCCCCGCAAGGTTGGCATCTACCGGTTGATCATGAAGGCTGGATCCGACAACTTTAGAGCCTCATCAATACAGGGGATCATGAAGCGCCTCAAAGCGAAGGGCATTGAGGTAGTACTATATGAACCAGCTTTGAAGGAAAAAACCTTCTTCAATTCCGAAAATATTTCAGACCTCCAAGTTTTCAAAGACAGCGTTGATGTGATTGTGGCAAATAGATTAGTCGAAGAAATTTTGGATGTTAAAGACAAAGTCTATACTCGTGACTTATTTGGGCATGATTAGTAAATATTCCACGTTTCTTAATGAGCATTATAGAACAAGGCTGCAGACCTTTGACGATGTCATGTAAACGGTATCGCTTCAAGACGCGCCAATGCGATATACTCCATAAATACTTCTTTAAACAGAGCCAGGGCTCTGTCAGAAAATAAAGGTGGAAACCCCGTGAAAATACTGGTTACAGGTGGCGCCGGCTTCATCGGTTCGGCGGTGGTTCGTCACATAGTGTCGCATACCAACAATTCCGTAGTTAACTTGGACAAACTGACCTACGCAGGCAATCTAGAATCCCTGCAATCGATCGATCAAGATTCGCGCTACGCTTTCGAACACGTTGACATCTGCGACCGTGTCGACTTGGATCGCGTATTCCTTGAGCACCAACCTGATGCCGTAATGCACTTGGCTGCCGAGTCTCACGTAGACCGTTCCATTTCGGGCCCGTCCGAGTTCATCCAGACCAACATCATAGGCACTTACACCCTGCTTGAAGCCGCCAGAGGTTACTGGCTGACCCTTGATGAGTCTCGCAAAGCAGCGTTCCGCTTCCACCATATCTCCACCGATGAGGTTTATGGCGACCTGGAAGGCCCGGAGGATCTGTTCACCGAAACTACACCCTACCAGCCAAGCTCGCCATATTCGGCCAGTAAGGCCAGCTCCGATCACTTGGTACGCGCCTGGGCGCGCACCTACGGTCTACCAACCATCGTAACCAACTGCTCCAACAACTACGGCCCTTTCCACTTCCCGGAAAAGCTGATCCCGCTTGTGATTTTGAACGCGTTGGAAGGCAAACCACTGCCGATCTATGGCAAAGGCGATCAAATTCGCGACTGGCTTTATGTTGAAGATCACGCCCGCGCGCTATACAAAGTGGTCACCGAAGGTGAAGTGGGTGAAACCTACAACATCGGCGGCCATAACGAGAAGCAAAACATCGAAGTGGTACGCACAGTTTGCTCACTGCTTGATGAACTGCGTCCTGATTCCAAATACCGCCCTCATGTCGACCTGCTGACCTACGTTCAAGATCGTCCAGGCCACGATCTGCGGTACGCAATCGACGCTAGCAAGATCCAGCGAGAGCTCGGCTGGGTGCCGGAAGAAACCTTCGAGTCGGGTATTCGCAAGACCGTTCAATGGTATCTGGACAACCCTGAGTGGGTTGAGCACGTTAAAAGCGGTAGCTACCAACAGTGGATCGACAGCAACTACGCCAAGCGTACAGGCCAAGCATGAAAATTCTGCTGTTAGGAAAAAACGGCCAGGTTGGCTGGGAGCTTCAGCGCGCGCTGAGCGTGCTCGGTGAAGTTGTGGCACTCGATCGACACCTGGCCGCCACACCCTACGGTGAGCTCAAAGGGGATCTTTCGGACCTGGAAAGCCTCAGGGCCGCCATTCGCGCTATCTCGCCCCAAGCGATTGTGAACGCAGCCGCCTACACGGCAGTGGACAAGGCTGAAAGCGAACGCGACACAGCCCATCTTGTGAATTCCTTGGCTAGCCAAGTGATGGCGGAGGAAGCCAAGCGCCTGGATGCATGGTTGGTACACTACTCAACCGACTATGTTTTCGACGGCACGGGTACTACCCCGTGGAAAGAAACCGACAGCGTTGCGCCGGTTAACTTTTATGGCGCCACAAAGCTCGAAGGCGAACAGCTGATACAGGCCTCGGGCTGCAAGCATCTGATTTTCCGTACCAGCTGGGTGTATGCCGCGCGGGGCAACAATTTCGCCAAGACGATGCTACGCCTGGCAAAGGAGCGTACCGCACTCAATGTAATCGCTGACCAGGTAGGAGTGCCCACGGGAGCGGAGTTACTCGCGGATGTGGCTGTAGCTGCTCTGCAACAAGCGTTGCATAAACCTGAGCTGAGCGGGGTCTACCACCTGGCGCCAACGGGCGAAACGACCTGGCATGCATATGCCAGCTATGTTATTGATTTCGCGCGGAGTCATGGCGAGGATCTCGTGGTCGAAGCCGTGAATCCGATTGCTACTACCGAGTACCCTACTCCGGCAAGTCGCCCGTTGAATTCACGCTTGGATACCGCCAAGCTTCGCAACTCTTTCACGCTGCACTTGCCTGACTGGCAAAGTGGTGTCACCCGTATGCTCATGGAAGCTCTTAACAAATGAACGCAACCAATCGTAAAGGGATCATTCTGGCTGGTGGTTCCGGAACGCGTCTGCACCCCGCAACGCTTTCTGTTTCGAAGCAGCTTTTGCCTGTTTATGACAAACCGATGATCTACTACCCGCTGGGCACTTTGCTGCTGGCAGGTATTCGCGACATTCTGATCATCTCTACTCCACAAGATACGCCTCGGTTCGAGCAGCTTCTTGGCGACGGCAGCCAGTGGGGCATCAACCTCACTTATGCAGTGCAGCCGAGTCCGGATGGCCTGGCGCAGGCCTTCACGATCGGCGCTGACTTCATCGGTAACGATCCCTCAGCACTGGTGCTGGGCGATAACATCTTCTACGGCCATGATTTCCAGGCGCTGCTGCTGAATGCCGACAAGCGGGATTCCGGTGCGTCGGTATTCGCCTATCACGTGCACGACCCAGAGCGCTACGGCGTGGCTGAGTTCGACGACAGCGGCCGTGTGTTGTCTCTGGAAGAAAAGCCGGCTGTTCCAAAGTCGAGCTATGCCGTCACTGGTCTGTATTTCTATGACAACCAAGTCGTCGACCTGGCTCGCGACCTCAAGCCCTCAGCGCGCGGCGAGCTGGAAATCACCGACCTTAACAATCTCTACCTGCAACAGCAGCAGTTGCAGGTAGAAATCATGGGCCGCGGCTACGCATGGCTCGACACCGGTACGCACGATAGCCTGCTCGAAGCAAGCCAATACATCGCCACGATGGAGCGCCGTCAGGGCTTGAAAGTGGCCTGCCCTGAAGAAATTTGCTACCGCGCTGGCTGGATCGACGCCGAGCAACTCGAGCGGCTGGCTCAACCCATGCTGAAAAACGGTTATGGCAAGTATCTGCAAAACTTGTTGAAAGAGAAGGTATTCTGATGCAAGCCATTCCGATGAGTATCCCGGAAGTCGTTCTGTTCACCCCGAAGGTATTCGGCGATGAACGAGGTTTTTTCTACGAGAGCTTCAACGCCCGCGTCTTCGCCGAAGTAACCGGCCTGCGGCCTGATTTCGTTCAAGACAACCACTCCCGCTCGGCTAAAGGCGTGCTGCGTGGCCTGCATTATCAGCTGGCACCTCACGCTCAGGGCAAGCTGGTGCGTGTGGTGCAGGGTGAGGTTTTCGACGTTGCGGTAGATATCCGCCGCTCGTCCCCTACCTTCGGTAAATGGGTGGGTGCGGTGTTGTCAGCCGAGAATAAGAACCAGCTGTGGATCCCGCCAGGGTTTGCCCACGGCTTCGTCACCTTGAGTGAAACCGCAGAGTTCCTCTACAAGACCACCGACTTCTACTCGCCGCAGTGCGAGCGCTGCATTGCATGGGATGACCCGGCAGTCGGGATCGAGTGGCCCATAGACTTTATCCCAAGCTTGTCTGGCAAAGACCAACTCGGGGTGGCACTGGCTGACGCTGAGTTGTTTGAATAGCGACTAGCGCTGAGAAAGGCTGCGAAAACGCAGCCTTTTTTCTGAAGGCATATCCTGATCGAGGCTTATCGAATGGGGGCGCTTGAGCTCAGCATCGCTGTAACGACTAGCATCGGGCGAGAGACCCATAGCACTCACGGTATCTTATAACTCAAGAACGTGAAAGCAGAACTGGATGGCACGATGGTTTGGCTCAACACCCGCTTTGGACCCCTGCGCTGCCGTCAGCTGAACTAAAGCCCGTACAACATGAACAGAGCCAGCACCAGTTGGCGCTGGAGGCAGTGCATAACTCCACCAGCTGACGCATGACTGTGCCGCTTAGCTGGCTGAAAACCTGGGCTGCAAGCTAACCACCGCACAGAGCGCGGGGCCGTAAAGGCCCCGCACCGTTATGCTAGCGCGTGGGGGAAAATGCCCAAAGTTTCATGACTATGTAGTTGAGCACCGGCACCACAAAAATCACCATCAGCAAACCAAAGGCGTAATGCCACCCCAGGAACTCCACCAGCGAGGTGATCGCCAGGGTAAGGGCCAACGACACCAAAGAAACCAGCAAAAAGCGCCGATAGCCAAGAAAACTGGCGGGCGTTTTGAAGGTGAAACGGCTATTGAGGATATACGACATCACGTTGGCAAACATGAACGCCACGCCATTGGCAACATAGGCCGGCGGTGCCAACAGTTCCATCAACGTGACCACGATTCCCGCATGCACTAGAGTGTTGGTCACGCCCACCAGGCCGAAGCGGATGAACTCGTGGTAACGTTGGGGGACTAGATTGATCACTTGATAACATCACGCACTATGTAAACCGGCCGTTTTTTCGACTCGGCAAAAATCCGCCCTACGTATTCTCCCAAAACACCAATGCCAATTAGCTGTACACCACTGGCAAACAATATGGTGATCATGATCGATGCATAACCCGGCGTGTCAGCACCAAAGAAAATGGTTTTGATCAGCAAGTAAGCGGCGTACAAGAATGACAACGCCGACACTGCACAACCGAGATAGGTCCAGATGCGCAACGGCGCACTGCTGAAGCTGGTGATGCCCTCGATTGCAAAGTTCCACAGTTTCCAGGTATTGAAGCTTGAGGTACCGTGCTCACGCGGGGCTACTTTGTACTCCACGGTAGTGGTCCGGAAGCCCACCCAGGCAAATAAACCTTTCATGAAGCGTCTTGTTTCAGGAAGGGTTTTCAAGGCTTCAACGACCTTGCGGTCCATCAGTCGAAAATCGCCGACATCGGCAGGAATATCAATGTCGGAAATCCGGTTGTGCACACGGTAGAACCAGTTGGCCGTCAGCTTTTGCACAGCGTGGTCAGTGTCACGGTCGACCCGCTTGGCCAGCACCACTTCTGCACCCTCCTCCCACTTCTGAATAAGCTCGAGGATGACCTCTGGCGGGTGCTGCAGGTCAGAATCAATGGGGATTACCGCGTCACCAGTGGCAAAATCAAGGCCCGCAGATATGGCCGCCTCCTTGCCGAAGTTGCGCGACAGGTCGACAACGGTAAGGTAATGGTTTGCTGCTTTGGCTTTGACCAGCTCATCGTACGTGCGGTCACGGCTACCATCGTTGATACCAATAACTTCGAGCTCGTAGCGGTCGGCGAGCGGTGCGAATACTTCGTTGATCCTGGCGAAAAAAGCTTGTACACCCTTTTCTTCGTTATAAAACGGCGAGACCAGGGAAACTTTTCGCTTTGGCAAAGGGGTCATTGAACTTTACTCCCTGTTGGCTGGAAGCTGCACACATGGGCGAAATCGATTTCTATGCACGCAGGTTGGCGGTCTGCCGGGAACAACGCTTTCACCTGTGCTACTGCAGGGAAATCGCCGCGGTTGAACACATACATCGAATTGGCCATTTGCGAGCCTGCAATTTCGGCCTGGGTGCTTTCCACTGCGCAGTTAGAAGCCGCTCGTGATACATAACCGGTGTTGATCTTCAGGTTATGCACGGAGGCAAAGCGCATGGTTGGCATCAGCGTGTTCAAAATCTGGTCGGCACGACCGCAACGGAACTTGGGGAAAAAGTACAAGTACTGGGTGTCGGTAGTGAGTTGTTGGTCCCAGGTCGGCTGGGTCAGCACGGCCGCAGCAGGACGTTTGGCGGTATCGACCAGACGGTGGCGCAAGTTGGACAGGTCTGCCAATTGCAGGCCGATCAATACCACCATGCTGACGGCAAATACTTTGGCACCCAAGCGTTTATAGAGGCTCGCAATGGCAAATATCACCACGCAATAACCCACCGGCCAGAAGAACCTGCCCGAGGCACGGAACTGAGATGTGATACGGTCCATGAACGAAGGATAGTGAAGCGAGACAATTTCATGCACGCCAAGGTAGATGGTGTCTGAAAGCGCGTAGGCGGTGAAGAGGAACATCAGCCATGTCAGTGCCCGGTGTTTGGCAAAGCTGCTCTCGGACGCACTACGGTTCAGCACCCAGGCAAGCGCAAAGGCCAGCAGCACACCCAGGCCAAGATAGTTGAAGCCTTCATACTGGCCAGGCATTTCAGGGTCGGGGAACTTGATGTACTTGCCACCATGAAACGGTGATAGCAAGTTCATTGAATAAGTACCGAAACCGGACTCTGGTGCTACTTCTACCCGCTCCATGGGGAAGATGGTAAGAAACAGGCTGGCACCGATTATCACGAAGGGAATGGCAGCTCGGGCCAATTCACGCGGTGCGCGCCACGACGGCTGGTGAAACAGCCCGGCAACGTAGATGGCGCTGGCCATTACACAGAGATAGATGTTGACGTAGAACGACGATACCAACAGCAACGTCCAGCCCAGCCGCTCTGGCGTGACCGTGCGACGGCTGCGGACATACAACGCCAGTGCGCAAAGGATAATCCAGTGCGACATCAGCGAGATATGCCCCAGGCGGGTAGTTAGCGCCGGGAACGTCAACAGGCACACCACCAAGGCAAACAGCGCCAACCAGGAATGCACCCGCAATTCACGCAGGATCCACCAGCCGCATACAGCCTGGGCGATGAAGGAAAGCGCGACCCACACACCGAACGGGTTGAACGGCGCGAAGCTAGAAGGTACGAAAACCTTTAGCAGCAACGCGTACAACGGGATCGCGTCAACAAAAGTGGCGCGCGTGCCTTGCGGATAGTTGATGCTGTCGAAAGCCAGTAGCGGGTAGCTGAATGGCGCATTAAAGAAGGCGTTGAACCCAGCGAAGTACTGAGTGACATCATCGACCTCGGTTAACCAATACGAGGATGTCCCAGTGATGAAGCCCGCGGGAAAGTAGCGCAGGACAAAAAACACCCCAATAGCCAGCGCGACCGCAAAGCCGGCTCTCCCCGTTGAGTCTAACTTCAAACGCATTTCCCTATATCCCAAATTTTCTGCTGTGTCGTGACTGGCTTATCAAAACTTGTACTTGTCGATCTCGCCAATGAGTTGCTGTGCGCTGGCCTTCCAGGTAAGCCAAGGCATCTGGCTGGACTGCGGGTGCCGCCCTTCGGCATGCAGCAACAACCATTCGCCAATACTGTCGGCAACTGCCTGGGCATCGGCACCCGAGAAGAACCACGCATGCTCACCCGCCACTTCGCGGAACACAGGGAGGTCGCGGGCAATAATGGGCAGTTGGTATTGCGCAGCTTCAATCAACGGCAGGCCAAAACCCTCACCGTACGAGGCCGCTACCAGACAATCGCAGTTGTTATACAGATATTCGAGGTATTCGTCGCTAGCCCCTTCCAGCCAGAGCAGCCGTTTGCCGGCCTCCGGGTGGTTGCGCAGTTTGGCTGCCAGGTCGTCGACCAGCCAGCCGTGCTTGCCGACAATTATCAGGTTGGCCTGTACGCCGGCCGCCCAGAGGTGCTCGAACGCTTCCAGTGCCTGAGCATGGCCCTTGCGTGGTTCAAGGGTACCGACCATAAGGAAGTTGGTGTTGTCGGCCAAAGCTTCAAGGCGCTTGGCAGGGTCTTGCGGAAGACCTGTGGAGGGCATGGACTGGTCGATGTCCGCCCCCAGATGGAACGCGCCAATTCGGAACGGGCGTTCGCCTGCCAGGTTGTTTTCGGCCAGCCAGTCGCGCAACTCGTCCGCCACAGCCCGGGAGATGCACAGCGCACCATCGTATTCGGCAACGGCATGGATCCACGTGCGGTAGTGGGCTTGCAGGCTGTCGACGAAGCAGTGCGGCAACTGCAGGATCAGCAGGTCGTACACCACGAAGAAAATGTTCACCCCATGGCTACGCAAGGTATCGAGGTAGCTGCGCTTATGCGGCAACACGTCCATCAGCAGGTCAAGGCACAGGTATACATCGCCAGCGCGGTAGCTGATGGCTTCATCTTCGACGTGCTCGAACGCCTGGCCAAGGAACTTGGCGGTAAAGCGCGAGGCATGGCGGTAAAAAGCTTCGCCGGCGACGGTATATACAGGCCGCACGTCATACGCCGCAGGCGGGTTGGTCAACCATTCCAGCAGGATGCTGCGCACTACCCGTTGGATGCCACTCTTGCCGTCGTGCTTGCTCAGCTCGGAGATATCCACGAACAGTTGTGGCTTGCCAGCCGGGCCCTGTAGCGAGTAGTCAATGGCTTTTGCCAGCCGCTTGATATCCACTGCACCGGGCTGCAACAGGGCTCGGCCAGCAAGGCCGTCGATCAGCGCCTGCAGAGCGTCGGTGGCCTGTTCGACCGCGACCGGTTTATCGGCCTGGGCCAGTGCTTGCTCAAAGGCCTCCACGGCAGCCTTGCCGGTAAGGTCCCACGAGAAAGCTTCAGCGCGCTGCAAACCATGGGCTGCCAAGCGCTCGCGGAAAGCTTCATCGCCCAGTGCCTGACGCAGCTTTGCCACCAAAGACTGGGTATTGAGCGGGTCGAAAGTCGCTTCCTCCAGCCCGATGACCTCGGGCACGCTGGAAGTATTGGCACCGATAACCGGGGCGCCGCACTTCATCGCTTCCAGCGGTGGCAAGCCGAAGCCCTCGTGCCATGAAGGGAACACGTAGAGCTGGCATGCGTTATACAGTGCAACCAGTTCCTCATCGGTAATGTAGCCGGTGAAGACCAAGTCGGTGTCCCCCAGGCCTTGGCTGCGCGCAGCGGCGCGGTACTGGTCGATATGAAACTGCGGCATCTTGCCTGCAAAAACCAGCTGCACATTGCCAGCTTCCTGGCGAACCTTGGCGAATGCCTCGATCAGCCTTACCAGGTTCTTGCGTTCATCGGCTCCCCCGGAGTAGAGCACGAAGGGGGTGCGCAAGCCGAAGCGCACGGCCAGGGCCTGACGCTGCGCTGCGTCCAGTTCGATGGGCCGGAATATCTCGTCGGCCGCTGTCGACACATTCACAACCTTGGCGGCCTCCAAAGGCAGCAGGGACAGTGCCTCTTGGCGGGCGAACTGGGAAATCGACAGCAACAGGCCGTACTGTTTGAACGCCTCGACCTTGTCCAGGTAGTGCGCCTTGTAGCCCGGGTTGGGGTCCAGGTACTGCCGGGGGCTGACCAGCGGAATCAGGTCATACAGGGTTGCACTGACCAGCGCCCGCTGATCCAGTTGCGGGCTGCCGATCACGGCATCGTCGATATAGCCTTCCACCGGGCTACAGACATGTACCACATCGGGTTGCAAGTCATCGATGCAGGCCTGGCGGATACGCTCGGCCACCTCGCGCCGGGCGCGGTTGGCCGGATCGCGTGCAGACACTGGGCCTTCGGCGTACCACACGCGAATGTGGCTTTGCGGCAGCAGGCCGATGAACGCTGTGCGGATGCTGTCGATGCTGTCTGACAGCATGCCGTTGAGCAGCAGGTATACCTCATGGCCGTTACTGTTGCGCACGATGCCCTGCGCCAGGGAAAGGCTGTAGCGCCCGATACCACGGAAACGGCTCTCGGTTTGCGCGCCCTGCAAGTCAATTACGATACGCATTCAGTGCTTGCTCTTAATCATGGCTTCGCTGAGGGCGCTTTCAATCGAGCGCCCACGCGGTGTCAAGGGTGCGTGGTCGATCACGCCGTGTTGTGGGTCACTGGCCATTGCCACAGGTTCGGATGCCAGCACCCGGCGAATCTGCTGCGTCAGCCAAGGGCTACGGTGCAAAGCCGCCAGCGCCAGGCGTTTTACCGCCGGGCGGCGCTCTACCCAAAGCCGCGCATGCGGTGCCACGCGACGCAACGCAGCCTTGCCGTGCCGGGAAGGCCAGTACAGCACCCGGCCTATCATGCGCAGCGGCGCGCTAACCCGCCACGAGGTGCTGGCAAGCATTGCCTGCAATTGTTGCTCAACGGCCTGGGCGCGCTGGAAGTGATGATGGCAATTTTCCAGCGCCACGTTGCGCTCTTGCTGCACTGCGCCAAACTGCTGCTGCAGGTCATTGAGAGCTGTCTGGTAGCGATCCTGGATCACCAGCAACTGATGGGTTTGCTGGGCCTGGACCTCGGCCATGATTCGCTGGAATTCAGCGGGTTCGAAGAATGTCGCTCGCACCGTTTCCACCGTGTTGTGCAGTTCAGCGAACCGGCGGTCGATCGCGCGATCGTAGCGGTGCGCCAGTTGGTCGAGTGAGATGCCATAAGCCGCCTCGAACATGTCGTCAAAGGGCTGCAACTGGCTTGGGCTAGCGGCTTTCTGCGCTACCACGGCGTAGTCCGGGCTGACGCTGAACAACACGTTCAACACGCCAAGGGGCGCTTGCTCGTCATGGACTTCAGGCGGTTCCTGCAACCGCACAATCTTGGCCCGGGCAAACCCGCTGTAATCCGCCAGAAACGACATCAGCAGGCTGGGCAAAGGTTGTTCGTGGGTTGGGTCAAGGTAGAAATTGTTGGTGCCAACCGTCACGTTTTCAGCGTTGGGGGTTTCCAGAATCAGCAGCCCGGCAGGGCGCAGTACCCGCAAAGATTCGGCAACCAGTTCCTGCAAAACGGCAAACGGCAGGTGCTCGGCGATATGAAACCCGCTTACCGCCACCTGGCTGTTATCGGGCAGCTTGCGCAGCGCGCTCAGCACATCATCCTTGTTCGCCGGCAGCTTGAGCGCTTCGCAGGCTTCCAGCATGCCGTCGTCCAGGTCTACACCCAGTGGTGAAAAGCCCTCGCGCACCATCAGCTCCAGCCACTCTCCACGGCCACAACCTAGATCAAGTACAGGGCAGTCAGCGTACAACGCCTTGAGCGGTTCGAGGAACGGCAGATAGGCCTGGAGCCGCTGTGTGATCGTCTCGCGCGAACCACGGTAACGGTCCTCGAAAGCCCTGTAAAAACCTGCATTCATCAATTGCACTCCACTGTAGGCGGTATCCACGCAAGGCCTACGAAGTTCTGTTCGGACATGTTCACCACATTGAACACCAACGCGAGGTCACGCCACTCATAGTTATCAGCGATATGGCTGTCGGTGGCGTGCAAGGCAACAGCCACCGAATAAGATCCCACCCCCAGGTTTGCCGGGAAGCGGAAGGCGTAGGTCAACCTTGTACCCGCCGCAAGGTCGGTGCGCACGCACTGCAGGTGGTGAGTGTTGGTACCAAAGACGTCCTGGCCAAGGCGGTCCTTGATCACATAACCCACCACCAATTCCGGCAAGCGTGCATGCACCTGGACGCCGATACTCAAGCAAACGGCCTCTCCGACCGTAATGTACTCAACCGGCGCGCCCTCGGCGTTAAGCAGTGCCACCTTGGCAATACTGGCCTTCCCGCTACCTGAACGCGTTTGCACGCTACCATCCTGCAAGGTCTGGACCTCGACCGTGGCGTTTTCTTTCTGTGCGATGATGGCGTTGTAGTAATCCATTACTTCTTCGGGCGGCCCGTCCTTGATCACGGTACCGCCGTCCAGCAGAATCGCGCGGTTGCACAAGGCCTGGATCGCGCCACGGTCGTGGGACACGATCAACAGTGTGGTACCGGCCTTTTGAAATTCCTTGATACGGCTAAAGCTTTTGTGCTGGAAATAGCTGTCTCCTACTGACAACGCCTCATCAATGATGAGGATTTCCGGCCGAAACGCGGTCGCCACCGCGAACGCCACGCGCATCTGCATGCCGCTTGAATAGGTACGCACGGCCTGGTCAAAGTACTCGCCAATTTCGGCGAACGCTTCAATGTCGGCTATGACACCGTCGATCTGCTCCGTGCTGAACCCCATCAGGCCAGCGGCGTGGTAGGCATTCTGGCGGCCGGTAAGCTCGGCATTGAAACCCATACCCAGCTCAAGAATAGCGGCGATACGCCCGTGTACCTGCACGCGCCCTTCGGTAGGCTGCAGCGTACCGGTAATCATCTTCAGCAAGGTCGATTTGCCAGCACCGTTCTGCCCTACCAGGCCAATGGCTTCGCCGGCCTCAATGTTGAAGCTGACGTGCTTGAGCACCCAGTGCTCGCTGCTGGCCTTGACCGGCATATAGAACCAGCGTGCGATACGTTGCCATTCCGAGCGATAACTGCGGTAGGCCTTGCCCACGTTGTTGACGGACATGAGTGTCATAGGGAGTCCACCATTTCAGCCGAGGCTCGACGGAACAGGAACAGCCCCAACACCATCAGGCCCAGGGCGATGCCAATGGTGACACCCAACCCGGCGATATTCGGCGCGAGTTTGTACACCATTACATTGTGGTAGGAAGTGACGATGGCATACATGGGGTTGATGTCCAGCGTGCCCTTCAGGTAGTCGGGCACGATATTCACCGAATACACAATCGGGGTGAACCAGAACCACACCTGCAGGATGATCGGTACGACCTGGCCGATGTCGCGCAGGAATACATTCATCACCCCCAATACCAACCCGAGCCCCACGGCAAATGCCACCACAACCAGCGTCAGCGGCAATAACCAGAGCATCTGCAGGTTGGGTGCATGCCCCAGCACTGCAAAAATGATCATCACTGCCACAAACAACAGCAAGTTATTGAGCAGGCACGAGCCCACCACAATCACTGGAAGGGCGATGCGTGGAAAGCGCATCTTCTTCATCAGGTTACCTTGGTCGATGAACACCGTAAGGCAACGCCCGACGATCTCGGCGAAAAGGTTCCACGCCAGGATGCCGGCAATCAGGTAGAGCGCATAAGCATACTTGTTGTCGATACCCGGCAGCCGCGCGCCGAGTACATTCGACAAAATCAACGCATAGATGGCTACTTGCGCCAGAGGGTGAATGATCATCCACAGGCCACCGAGCTTGCTGCGCGCGAACCTGGAGATGAATTCGTTTTTGATGGAAGTAAAGATGAAGCCTCTGTAATCCCAGATGCCCCGAAGCATGCCAAACATAGTTATCCCTGGATCAGGCCGGCGATTTCAGTCACGCGTTGCGCTACCAGCGCTTGATCACCGCGGCTTTCAACATTCAACCGCAGCAACGGCTCTGTATTGGAGCCGCGCAGGCTGAAACGCCAGTCGGCAAATTCGACACTGATGCCATCGGTACGGTCCACACTCGGCGCCTGGGGCAGGTAGAAGGCCAGGATCTTATCGATAGTGCCTGCTACATCGGCCACTTCATAGTTGATCTCGCCGCTACACGGGAATGCCGCAATACGCTCATCCACCAGTTGTGCCAGGCTCTTTCCAGTCACGCTCATCAGCGCGGCTACCAGCAGCCACGGGATGTTCCCGCTATCGCAGTAGGCAAAGTCGCGGAAGTAATGGTGCGCGCTCATTTCGCCCCCGTATACGGCGTCTTCGGCGCGCATGCGTTCCTTGATGAAAGCGTGACCGGTTTTGCTCTGGATGGCCTGGCCACCGGCAGCGCTGACTTGCTCGATGGTGTTCCAGGTAAGGCGAGGGTCATGAATGATCTTGCTGCCTGGGTGCTTGGCCAGCAGCATTTCGGCCAGCAGGCCGACCACGTAGTAGCCCTCGATGAAACGACCTTGGCTATCGAAGAAAAAGCAGCGGTCGAAATCACCGTCAAACGCGATGCCCATGTCTGCCCCAGTGTCCAGGACGGCCTGGCGGGTAAGGTCCCGATTCTCTGGTAGCAGCGGGTTGGGGATGCCGTTGGGGAAGTGCCCGTCCGGCTGGCCGTTAATGATGGTTATCGCCAGCGGCAGGCGCGCCTTCAGCAGTTCCAGCACGGGGCCGACCGCGCCGTTGCCCGGGTCGGCCAGCACTTTCAACGGCTTGAGCGCGGCGAGGTCAATATAGGTCAGCAAGTGGTCGATGTAGGCGGTTTTATCAAACGCTTCGCGCACGCTGCCAGGGTGGGCGGCCTGCGGGCCAAGGTCGCCGGCTTCGACGCGGTGGCGGATATCGGTGAGGCCGGTGTCGCCACTGATGGGGCGAGACTGCTCGCGGACCAGCTTCATGCCGTTGTAGCCCTTGGGATTATGGCTAGCGGTGACCATGATGCCGCCATCGGCCTGGTAGTGGCTGGTAGCGAAATACACTTCTTCGGTACCGCACAAGCCGATGTCGATTACATCGGCGCCGCCTTCGGTCAGCCCTTTTATCAGGGCACGGGACAGGCCAGGGCTTTCCAGGCGCATGTCCCGGCCAACGATATAACTGCGCCCGCCCAACTGGGCCACCAGGGCGCGGCCTATACGGTAGGCGATGTCATCGTTGAGGTCAGCGGGCACTTGGCCGCGGATGTCATAGGCTTTGAAGCAGCGGGTCTGGATAGGTGCGTACATGCATCTCTCTCGGTGCGCAAGCGCAAAACAGGTTCCGACTGGAAGGGGATGACCGGCGAAGAATTGCCGCATGAAAACCAGCCCCGCGCCCGACTGGCAGGGGGCCGACAGCATAACCGGTGTCAGGCGTTGCAACGCCCGTACTTGTCCTCGAAGCGAACAATGTCATCCTCGCCGAGGTAATCACCACTCTGCACTTCGATCAGCACCAGGTCGATGACGCCGGGGTTTTCCAGACGATGCCTGTGGCCTGCGCGAATGAAGGTGGACTCGTTAGTGTTGAGCATCAATTCCTGGTCGTCATTCACCACCACCGCCATGCCGCTGACCACAATCCAGTGTTCGCTGCGATGATGGTGCATTTGCAACGACAAGGAAGCCTTGGGCTTGACCACGATACGCTTGATCTTGAAGCGCTCGCCATTTTCCAGTGTGGTATAGGTACCCCAAGGGCGATGCACGGTCTGATGCAACAGGTGTGCCCCATGGCCGTCGTTTTTCAGGCGCTTGACGATATGCTTCACGTCCTGGGCGTGATCCTTGTGGGCGATGAGCAAGGCGTCGGGTGTATCCACTACCAGCAGGTTTTGCACGCCCACCAGTGCAGCCAGGCGGTTCTCGGAATTGACATAGTTATCGCGCGCGTCGTAGGCCATTACCTCGCCTTCAAAGCGGTTGCCGAACTCATCCGGCGGAGTCAGCTCACTGACCGCGTTCCACGAGCCGATGTCGCTCCAGCCAATATCGCATGGCACGGTAGCCACTTTGCGAGAGCGCTCCATCAAGGCATAGTCGATGGAGATATCTGGCACCTTGGCAAAACTGTCAGGCTCAAGCGCCAGGCAGCTGTAACCGGTGGAGGTGGAGCGGCGGGAAGCCTCCAGGGTGTGCTCCACGGCTTCGAGCACATCGGGGGCATGGGCCCTGAACTCATCAATGACGGCGCCGACCTGGAAGCAGAACATGCCCGCATTCCAGAAGTAGTTGCCGGCAGCAACGTAGGCCTCGGCTGTTTTCATGTCTGGTTTCTCTACGAAACGCTCGACTTTGAGGCCACCTTCCAGCGCTCCGCCGGCAGCGGCCTCGATGTAACCGAAACCGGTTTCGGGATACTGCGGCTTGATGCCGAACGTAACCAACCAGCCTTGCTCGGCCAGGTGCAGAGCTTTTCCGACGGCATCGGCAAATGCCTGTTCATTCTGGATAAGGTGGTCGGCAGCCAGCACCAGCATGTGCACATGAGGGCCGTGGGTCTGGTGCAACTGCAGCGCAGCGGCAGCCACGGCAGCCGCGGTATTACGGCCGAAGGGCTCAAGGATGTAACCCTGGGCATGGCCTTGGGTATTGATGCTGCGGTACTCGTCTTCGGTCTTGAACAACAGTTCCCGGTTGGTGACAGTCAGTACTTCGACCACACCCTCCAAGCGCGCGGCGCGCTGGAAGGTTTTCTGTATAAGATTCTGCCCGTCGGGCAGGGCCATGAATGGCTTGGGATGAGCCTCACGGGAAACTGGCCACAAACGGCTGCCAACGCCACCGGAAAGAATTACCGGGATCAATTCCATAATCGAGTCCTTAACGGCCACTTGAAGTTGTCAACCTCAGGAAACCTGCATCTGTTTTTTATCACTGAACACCACCGCGGCAGCCGCAGCGGCGCATAAATATACGCGTTTAGCGAGTTTAATCCCTAGCCATCCATAGGCTGTAGAGGCAAGCTTCGGCGCTAGAATACCAGAGATTTACCCGCCAGGTTGGGCGCCCCTCCCTGTCCATACGGCTTCCGACGTACCAAGGAGCCAAGCACCTAACCACCTGTAAAGCCCTTGAAACGGATGAGGGCGCGGTTGAGACAACAGAGATCGCCAATGTTCTGAGCGCGACCTGTTTATTTGCCTATAAAAACCGCCATTGGTCGGTTCGCTTCAGCCAGACGATGCTCAAGCGCCTGCTTCAATGCGGTTTTCGCCTGCCGCTCACCATGCACTAAAACAACTTTTGCGGGAGGCGATGGAATACCCTCGATAAAACTTATCAAACCTTCCCTGTCTGCGTGGCCCGAGTAGCCACCAACCGTTAGCACCTTCGCTTTGATCTCATGCGTCTTGCCGCTCAGCTCGATCTGCAAGAAGCCTTCCGCGCCTTCACTGGCCTGTATCACCGCCCCTGGCGTCCCCTTGGCCTGGTGGCCGACAAAAATTATTTCATGCCGAGGGTCGCCGAGCATGGCCTCCAGGTAATTGACGATTCGACCACTTGAACACATGCCATTACCTGCAATCACGATCGCCGGGCGCCCGGTACTCTT
>NZ_BLJG01000076.1 GCF_009932375.1 Pseudomonas juntendi | reverse complement strand
CCTGTACAGGCTGCGGGCTACTTCATATTGACATCACGCTGAAGCGCGCCTAAGGTTCGCTCCAGACGGCAGCACGACTAGATTGGCTGTGACAGGCCTTCCCTTCCTAGTACATACGAACCGCTGTGAATATGGTGGGTCGTGTAGGATTCGAACCTACGACCAATTGGTTAAAAGCCAACTGCTCTACCAACTGAGCTAACGACCCGTTGGATGGCGCGTATAATACTGATTTCTAACGGGAAATCAATACCCTCTGATCAGTTCAAGCGTAGCGCGTCGGGTCCTCGACACCGGCAGCCCTGAAGCCATCGGCACGTAGGCGGCAGCTGTCGCACTTGCCGCAGGCACGTCCTTCATCGTCGGCCTGGTAGCAGGAAACAGTCAGGCTATAGTCCACACCACGGGCCATACCGGCCTGCACGATTTGCGCCTTGCTCATGTTCTGCAGCGGCGCCTGGATCCGGAAGCCCTGCCCTTCGACCCCGGCCTTGGTCGCCAGGTTGGCCATGCGCTCGAACGCTTCGACGAACTCAGGGCGGCAATCCGGGTAGCCGGAGTAGTCCACGGCGTTCACGCCAATGAAGATATCACGCGCCTCCAGCACTTCAGCCCAACCCAGCGCCAGCGACAGGAACACGGTATTGCGCGCTGGCACATAGGTCACCGGAATACCTTCACCGGGGGTTTCCGGCACGTCGATGCTGCTGTCGGTCAAGGCCGAACCACCAATACCGTCCAGGTTCAAGCCAATGACCTTGTGCTCGACCACGCCCAAGTCGCGGGCCACGCGGGCGGCGGCGTTCAGCTCGGCGCGATGGCGCTGGCCGTAATCGAAGCTCATGGTATAGCAGCTGTAGCCGTCGGCCTTGGCCATGGCGACCACCGTGGCCGAGTCCAGGCCACCGGACAACAGGATGACTGCGCGTTTTTCTGTCATGTGTATTTACTCCTCAATCAACGCCCGGGTTCGTCGTTCCACAGCAGCTTGTGCAACTGCAGCTGGAAGCGCACGGGCAGGTTGTCGGCGACGATCCAGTCTGCCAGGTCGCTGGCGCTCACCTGATGATGGCTGGGTGAAAACAGCACTTCACCGGCACGCTCGGCCAGGTTGTATTGGATCAGCTTGGAAACTGCCCAGTCGTAATCCTCGCGGGAACAGATGACGAATTTGACCTGGTCGTTGCGGGTCAGCTGGTCGATGTTCGAATAGAGGTTACGGTGCGACTCTTCGGAACCTGGGGTCTTCAGGTCTACCACACGACTGACCCGGGTGTCGGTGCCGGCGATATCCAACGCGCCACTGGTCTCCAGCGACACCTCGTAGCCGGCATCGCACAGCCGCTGCAGCAGCGGCAGCGCATTCGGTTGGGCCAGCGGTTCGCCACCGGTGACGCACACGTAGCGCGGCCTGAAGCCGGCCACTTGTTCAAGGATCGAATCGAGAGTACGGATGGTACCGCCACTGAAGGCGTAGGCACTGTCGCAGTACTGGCAGCGCAGGGGGCAACCGGTGAGCCGCACGAATACCGTGGGCAGCCCAGCCGTTCGTGTTTCACCCTGCAAAGAGTAAAAGACTTCGGTGATGCGTAATGTGTCTTGCATGCTCGCCACGGGCGTGACAGCTAAACAGGCTGCCCGCCTCCGTCAGGCACTGCCGCGGACTCGACATCGCGTTATCCGCAGCAGCGTGTTTACGAAAAAAGGGCCGTGATTCTAACGAAAAAACCCGCGACTGGCGCGGGTTTATTTCAAACGCTACTGCAAAGGGCCTTAGAGCTTTTGCAGGTCACGCTGTGCCAATTGCGCGGCAGAGGTGCCGGGATACTGGGTGATGACCTGTTGCAGGATGCTCTTGACCTTATCGGTGTGGCCCATGCGGCGCTCGACGTCGGCCAGTTTGTAAAGCGAGTCTGGCACCTTGCTGTGCTTGGGGTACTTTTGGCTGACTTGGGCAAACGCCTGGCTGGCGCCTTGCAAGTCACCCTTGGCCAGGTTCACCTCACCCAACCAGTACTGGGCATTGCCGGCGTACTGGCTGTTCGGGTATTTGCGCAGGAAGGCGGTGAACGCCTGGCTGGCCTTGTCGAAGTCTTTTTGCTTGATCAGGTCGAAAGCTGCATCGTAGTAGAGCTTCTCTTTCGCCGGATCACCGGGTTCGCTACTGGCGGCCGGTTGTTGCGCAGCAGCACCGGCTGCTGCACCGGAGGCGGCATTGGATGCACCACCGGAGGAATTGTCAGGGGTTGCGGCAGGTGCAGCACCACTGTTGATGCGACGGTCCAGGTCCTGGTACCGCTCCAGGTTTTCCTGCTTCATGCGCGACACATCGTTTTGCAGCTCTTCGATGATGCCTTGCTGGCGGGAAAGCTGGTCCTGCATCTGTTGCAGCTGCATGAACAGCTGGCCCTGTGCAGAGGCAGGGGCCGAAGCCCCCGACCCGGCATAGGCGCCGCTCGTGCCATAACCCGCGGGCGGATAACTGCCTGCGTTGTCATCTACTACAGGGACCTCAGCCCAGGCCGCGAGCGGCAGGCTGAGTGCGAGGACGGTTACTACACGGCGGCACATACGCATAAGAACTTACTTACGCAGTTCTACGCGACGGTTCTGAGCCCAGGACTGCTCGTCGTTGCCGGTAGCAACTGGACGCTCTTCGCCGTAGGAAACCACTTCCAGTTGAGCAGGGGAAACACCCTGCAGAACCAGGTAGCGCTGAACGGCTTTCGCACGACGCTCACCCAGAGCCATGTTGTACTCGCGGGTGCCGCGCTCGTCGGTGTTACCTTCCAGAACAACGCGGTTGCCGTTGGCTTTCAGGTCCTTGGCGTGAACGTCCAGAGCGCGCATGGCTTCTGGCTTCAGGTCCGAGCTGTCGTATTCGAAGTAGAAGGTGGTGATTGCGCGCAGGGCGGCTTCTTCGCTCAGGGAGCCGTCAACAGCGCCAGTGTTGGCACCGTAGCCAGCGTTAGGATCTACAGCAGCGCCTTCGCCTGCGTTGTCACCGCCCTTCGAGGAGCAACCTACAGCTACGGCCATGGCCAGAGCCAGCGCAGCAAATTTACCAAACTTCAGCATTTCCATCGTGAAACTCCTAATGAAACCCCAGTGTGTTAAGCAAAACGTATTACGCCGCAATCAGTTCAGGTAAGGGGACCAGGACGGTTCTCTGACTTCGCCTTGAGCGGTAGGAAGTGGGAGCCTCACGCGGCCATTAAGCGACACGAGCATCAAGACTCCCCGGCCCTGCTGGCGGGTGGCGTAGATTAGCATGGTGCCGTTTGGCGCAACAGTGGGAGACTCATCAAGACTTGTTTCCGAGAGAATCTTTACACTTCCGCGCTGCAAGTCCTGTGCCGCCACTTTGAAGTTGGTAAAGCCCTGTTGGCGATGAATCATCACCAGGGTTTTCTCGTCTGCCGAAAGTTTCGGGTTGGCGTTGTAGTTACCCACGAAGGTTACGCGCTCGGCACCCCCCCCACTGACCGACTGTTTATAGATCTGCGGTTTGCCGCCCCGGTCGGAGGTGAAGTAAATGGTGTTGCCGTCTTTACCCCAGAACGGCTCGGTGTTGATACCAGGGCCGGCGGTTACGCGGCTGATCTGGCGCGAGGCCATGTTCATCACGTAGATGTCCGGGTTGCCGTCCTTGGACAGCACGAAGGCCAGGCGCGAACCGTCAGGCGACCAGGCTGGCGCGCCGTTCAGGCCCTCGAAGTTGGTCACCTGTTCGCGGCGGCCGGTATCGATGTTCTGCACGAAGATGCGCGGGCGCTTCTGTTCGAACGATACGTAGGCAATACGCTTGCCATCCGGTGCGAACCGCGGCGACAGGATAGGCTCGCGCGATTGCAGCAGGGTGACCGCACGTGCACCGTCGTAGTCCGAGCGCTGCAGGGTGTAGCGGGTATTGTTGGTGGAGAAGCGCTCGGCAGTCACGTACAGCATGCGGGTCGAGAACGCACCCTTGATGCCGGTGAGCTTCTCGAACGACTGGTCTGCAATGTAGTGCGCCATGTCGCGCAACTGGTCGGTGCTGCCCGCCACGCTACCGGTCAGCACTTGCTGCTCGGTGGCGACGTTGAACAGCGCGTACTGCACCTGCAGGCGACCACCCGACGGCACGATGCTACCGACCATCACGTACTGGGCGCCCAGGGCTTTCCAGTCACGGAAGATCACTTCGCTGGCCTGCGACGGCTGGCTGATCATGTTCTGCCGCGGAATCGGTGAATAGTAGCCAGAGTTGCGCAGGTCGTTGCCGATGATGTCGGCAATGTCTTCAGGCAACACGCTACCGCCCTGCATACCGAACGGTACTACCGCGATGGGCGTGGCCCGGTCGCTGCCGCTGGTGACCAGGATGTTCTTTTCCTCTGCCACCGCCAAGCCTGCCACGCAGCAGAGCAAGACCAGCAGTCCTCTCAGACGTTTAATCACAACGCTAGATCCTCAGGTGTAAATGTCATCTTGAACGAACGATAACGGTTGAAATCGCTCGGCTTCATACCCTGCATCTCGGTCAAACGACCAATGTTCTTGACCGCAGCCACCGCCGAACTGTCGAACGGGCCGTCACCACTGGAACGGACCACGCTGACACTGGTAACGGTACCGTCCGGCAACATGCTTACCTGCAGGGTCACCGTCATGCCCTTGCGCGCGGAAGGCGGACGCGCCCAACCCTCGGCCGCGCGCATGCGGATCAGGTCGTCGAAATCGCCGGCCACCTGGTCACCTTGCTCGTCAGCCAGGGCCTGCTGCCGCTCGGTGGTATCGGACAACAGCTCGGCCAGGGCCTGGGCTTTCTTGTCTTCTGCCGCCTTGCGAGCCGCTTCCTGTGCCTTTTTCTTCTGGGCGTCTGCAGCGGCCTTCTTCTTGGCCTCTTCAGCTGCCTTCTTCTTCGCGTCCTCGGCCGCCGCTTTCTTCTTGGCGTCCTCGGCTGCTTTCTTCTTGGCCTCTTCGGCTGCCTTTTTCTTGGCGTCCTCGGCGGCTTGTTTCTTCGCCTCTTCAGCGGCCGCTTTCTTGGCCTCTTCTTCGGCTTTTTTCTTCGCTTCGTCCTCGGCCTTCTTCTTGGCGATGTCAGCCTGCTGCTTCTCGGCGGCTTTCTTCGCCTCGTCGGCCTTCTTGGCTTCGGCGGCTTGCTTGGCCTTGGCGGCTTCGGCGGCCTTGGCCGCGTCCTCGGCTTTTTTCGCCTCGGCGGCTTCGCGAGCCTCTTCGGCCTTTTGAGCGGCGTCGGCTTTCTTTTGTTCCGCAGCCTTGATGGCCTCCTGCTCGACCTTCTTCTGCTCCAGCTGCTCGACTTCAGTCTGACGCGACGCGGTTTTCTTCGCTTCCCCGGCAATCTTCTGGTTGGTCTGGGTGGTCGCCTGGCTCTTGGACTTGAGCTGGTAAAGGGTAGCCTGGACGATTGGCTTGGAAGGCGGCAGCTCAGGCGTCATGGCAAAACTGACGAACAGCAAGCCGAACACCAGCACATGCAGACCGATGGCCCAGACACTGGGCCAGAAGTAGCTTTCCGAGGCGGATGGCTCTCGCTGTTGCATCAGGGCGCCTCGGTAATCAGGCCAACGTTACCGACACCGGCCTTCTGCAACCCGCCCATGGCACCCATGACCGCGCCATAGTCGACCGCCTTGTCACCCCGAATGAATACCTGGGTCTGCTTGCCCTGGTCACGGCCGGCGGCAATGATCTTGGTCACGGCATCGGTCATGGCCGGCAGGGTCATGGCCTTGTCCATCTGCTTGTCGGTATCGACTTCGCTGCCGAGGTTCCAGTAATAGGTCTTGTCGGCCTTGATGGAGATGGTGAGGATCTGGACGTTGTTGTCCTGCGGCAAGGCTTCGCTGGAAACCTTGGGCAGGTCTACCTTCACGCCCTGGTTGAGCATGGGCGCCGTCACCATGAAGATGACCAGCAGCACCAGCATCACATCGATGTAGGGCACCACGTTCATCTCGGCGACGGGCTTGCGTTTGTGGCGAACTCGGGCCATGGGCTTCTACCTGATTACTCTTCGCTGGTGTGCACTTTACGGTGCAGGATCGCCTGGAACTCGTCGGCGAAGGTGTAGTAACGGCCGATCAGCACTTCGCTGCGCGCGGCAAAACGGTTGTAGGCAATGACCGCCGGAATTGCCGCGAACAGGCCGATGGCCGTAGCCACCAGGGCTTCGGCGATACCCGGGGCAACGGTGGCCAGGGTCGCTTGCTGGGCGCTGGCCAGGCCGCGGAAGGAGTTCATGATGCCCCATACGGTACCGAACAGGCCGATGTACGGGCTGGTGGAACCGACGGTGGCCAGGAACGGCAGGCTCTGCTCAAGCTTTTCTTCTTCGCGCGAGATGGCCACGCGCATGGCACGGCCCACGCCTTCCATGACCGCATCCGGGTCTACACCCGGCTGCTGGCGCAGGCGCGAGAACTCTTTGAAGCCTGCACGGAATACTTGCTCCACGCCGGAATCCGGGTCTGGGTTGCTGCCTGCCTGACGGTACAGCTTGGACAGGTCGATGCCCGACCAGAAGCGCTCTTCGAAGGCATCCAGCGCACGACGACCGGCGCGCAGCATGGCGCTGCGCTGGAAGATCATGATCCATGAGGTGACCGAGGCGGCCACCAGGGTCAGCATTACCAGCTGAACCACCACGCTGGCATTGCTGACCAGACTCCACATGGAGGTATGGTCGACGACGTTAGCTTCCACGCTTATTCTCCTGCGTTCGATTGATTACCCGAGCCGTCCGCCGCAAAAGCGTCGCGCAGCTGGGGGGGTATGGCTCGGGGTTTGAAAGTGTCAGCACGCACTGCGGCCACCAGGAACTGCCCCTCGCAGAGCAGCGTTTCATCGTTTTCCCGCCAAACCTGCTGGACGAAACGCAGGCTGGCGCGATTGAGTTCAAGTACTTGCGCGGTGACCCGCAGTTGGTCGTCCAGCCGCGCCGGCGCGTGGTAGCGCGCTTCGCTGGAATGGACCACGAACAGCAGATTGTCTTCGGCCAGTTGCGACTGGGAGAACCCCAGGTGCCGCAGGCGTTCGGTGCGCGCGCGCTCCATGAATTTCAGGTAGTTGACGTAATACACCACGCCACCGGCATCGGTATCCTCGTAATAGACGCGACAACGGTGTGCGAACGGTTCCAGGCCATTTTGCGCGCGCATACTCTAGTGCTTACTCCTCGGCTTGCCAATCCGCTGTGGCAACTGTTTTTTCGTCATTAATGTCTTATTGCCAGCAACCATTCGGCGTGCCTGCGGTAGGACCACGAAAAGTCGGTTTCGATCTGTCATTCATCGCCCGGTTCCGAATAATCTGCGCCCTCCCCCAGGCGCCCTGGAATATTCAGGCCGAAGTGCAGGTAGGCATGCCGTGTGACAACGCGGCCACGCGGCGTGCGCATGATGTAACCCTGTTGAATCAGGTAGGGCTCGAGTACGTCTTCGATGGTATGGCGCTCTTCGCTGATGGCCGCCGCCAGGTTGTCGACGCCCACCGGGCCGCCATCGAACTTCTCGATCATGGTCAGCAACAGGCGACGGTCGGAATGATCAAAACCGCGCTCGTCGACGTCCAGCAGGTTCAACGCCATGTCAGCCACGGCCTTGGTGATCTGGCCCTTGCCGCGCACCTCGGCGTAGTCACGCACGCGGCGCAGCAGGCGGTTGGCGATTCGTGGCGTGCCACGGGCGCGGCGGGCAATTTCGTAGGCACCCAGGTCCTCGATGGCCAGGCCAAGAATATTGGCCGAGCGGCTGACGATGGTGGCCAGGTCCTTGTCGCTATAGAACTCCAGGCGCTGGACGATGCCGAAGCGGTCACGCAACGGGTTGGTGAGCATCCCGGCACGGGTAGTTGCACCGACGAGAGTGAACGGCGGCAGGTCGAGCTTGATCGAACGGGCCGCTGGCCCTTCGCCGATCATGATGTCGAGCTGGAAGTCTTCCATGGCCGGGTACAGCACCTCTTCGACAACCGGCGACAACCGGTGGATCTCGTCGATGAACAGCACGTCGTGCGGTTCGAGGTTGGTCAGCATGGCCGCCAGATCGCCCGGGCGCTCCAGAATCGGCCCAGAGGTGCTCTTCACCGAAACGCCCATTTCATGGGCGATGATGTTGGCCAGGGTGGTCTTGCCCAAGCCTGGGGGGCCGAAGATCAGCGTGTGGTCGAGCGACTCGCTGCGCCCGCGAGCAGCCTGGATGAACAACGACATCTGCTCGCGCACAACCGGCTGACCGATGTACTCGCTCAGGCTCAGCGGCCGGATCGCACGGTCCTGGACTTCTTCACGGTCGCGGCCACTGGCGGCGATCAGGCGGTCGGCTTCGATCACTTGGCAATCATCCCTTTCAGGCTGCGGCGGATCAGTTCTTCACTGCTCAAACCAGCCTTGTCCTTGATCGCGGCAATCGCCTTGCTGGCTTCCTGCGGCTTGTAGCCCAGCGAGACCAGGGCACTGACTGCATCGGCCTCGGCGCTTGATGCGCTTGCGGCCGGCAACGGCCCATCCGACACCAGGGTAAACATGGCCGGCGAGGTTTCCCAGGCCTTGAAGCGGTCCTTGAGTTCGACCAGCAGGCGTTCGGCGGTTTTCTTGCCGACCCCCGGCACGCGTACCAGGGCCGAAGTATCCTGGGCCTGCACGCAACGTACCAGCTCGTCGACCTCCAGCCCGGACATCAACGCCAGGGCCAGCTTGGGCCCTACGCCGTTCAGGCGGATCAACTCGCGGAACAGCTCGCGCTCGCGCTTTTCGGCAAAACCATAGAGCAGGTGCGCGTCTTCGCGCACCACCAGATGGGTATGCACAGTGACGGTTTCGCCCACTTTGGGCAGACGGTACAGCGTGGTCATGGGCACTTCGAGCTCGTAGCCCACGCCATTGACGTCGATAATCAGGTGCGGCGGCTGTTTTTCCGCCAGGGTGCCGCGCAAACGTCCAATCACGTTCCGATCCTTCCTCTCGGGGAGCCGGTCAACGACCGCTCAACCCTATCAGCAAATGCGGCGGGTGAATGCTTCACCCGGACAAATTTTGTATCTGCGCATGAAGCGCTCAAAGACGCAAGCGCCCGCCGCGTCGGCGTGCGGTGGCCAGGCCATGGGGCACCAGGCTGGAACGGGTATGGGCATGGCACAGGGCAATGGCCAGCGCATCGGAGGCATCGATCTGCGGCTTTTGCGTCAGTTTCAGCAGGTGCATGACCATCATCATCACCTGTTCCTTGTTGGCCCCACCGGTGCCGGCCACGGCTTGCTTGACCTGAGTGGCGCTGTATTCAGCGATTTCCAGGCCGGCTTCGGCAGCGGCAACGATAGCGGCGCCGCGCGCCTGGCCGAGCTTCAGCGCCGAGTCGGCGTTGCGGGCCATGAACACCCGCTCGATGCCCATGGTTACCGGGCCGTGCTGGGTGATGATTTCACTGACACCACGAAAAACGATCTGCAGCCGCTCGTGCAGCTCGCCGCTGCCGGTGCGGATACAGCCCGACGCCACGTACTCGCAACCACGGGCGGTCTGGCGGACGACGCCGTAGCCGGTGATTCGCGAGCCGGGGTCGATACCTAGAATCAGAGTCATAGTGCCTGTCGTAAAAAACTAACGTTGCAAGCCCATAGGGGCCGCTGCGCGGCCCATCGCCGGCAAGCCAGCTCCCACAGGTACAGCACAAGCTTCAAGAAAAGCGCGGTACCTGTGGGAGCTGGCTTGCCGGCGATGGGCTGCACAGCAGCCCCAATAGCAGCCTTGGCTCGGCGAGTCTGCAGACCTTAGCCGAGGTTTTCCATGATCTCGTCGGAAATCTGGGCGTTGGAGTAGACGTTCTGCACGTCATCCAGGTCTTCGAGCATGTCGATCAGCTTGAGCACCTTCTCGGCACCCTCCTGGTCAAGTTCGGCACTGGTGGTCGGCTGCATGACGATTTCCGCGTCAGCGGCCTTGAAGCCGGCCTCTTCGAGGGCGTTACGCACGGCATAGAAACTGTTGAACGAGGTGAATACCTCGAACGAACCGTCCTCGTTGGCTACCACGTCGTCGGCATCGGCCTCCATCGCCGCTTCCATCAACGCGTCTTCGTCCACGCCCGGCGCAAAGCTGAGCTGCCCCTTGCGCTCGAACAGGTAGGCCACCGAGCCATCGGTACCAAGGTTGCCGCCACACTTGGTAAAGGCATGGCGCACGGCGGCGGCGGTACGGTTGCGGTTGTCGGTCATGGCTTCGACCATGATCGCCACGCCACCCGGGCCGTAACCTTCGTAGCTGAGCTCTTCGACGTTGTCGCTTTCGTTGGTGCCAGCACCACGGGCCACGGCGCGGTCGATGATGTCGCGGCTCATGTTGGCGCCCAGGGCCTTGTCCAGCGCCAGGCGCAGGCGCGGGTTGGATGCCGGGTCAGGGCCGCCCTGCTTGGCAGCGACCGTCAGTTCGCGGATCCACTTGGTGAAGACCTTGCCTCTCTTGGCATCCTGGCGCTCTTTGCGGTGCTTGATGTTCGCCCACTTGGAATGACCAGCCATAACGACTCCGTTTTCCTTGAATCACAAACAGCCCCGCCCCATGACGGGGCGGGACGGGAAAATGCCTGCGCCGAAACGCAAAGGCGCATCCATGTGGATGCGCCCGGGACTGCTTATTCGACCTTGGTCTGTTCACGCAGTCGGATGTGCAGCTCGCGCAGGGCCTTGGCGTCGACCAGGCCAGGGGCCTGGGTCATGACACACGCGGCGCTCTGGGTTTTCGGGAAGGCAATCACTTCACGAATCGACTGGGCGCCAGTCATCAGCATGACCAGGCGGTCCAGGCCGAAGGCCAGGCCACCGTGAGGCGGCGCACCGAACTTCAGAGCGTCGAGCAGGAAGCCGAATTTCTCTTCCTGTTCTTCGGCTTCGATACCCAGCAGGCGGAACACGGCCTGCTGCATCTCTTTGCGATGGATACGGATCGAACCGCCACCCAGCTCGGTACCGTTCAGGACCATGTCGTAGGCACGCGACAGCGCGGTAGCCGGGTTGGCCTCGAGCTCTTGCGGGGTGCACTTCGGCGCGGTGAACGGGTGGTGCAGCGCGGTGAAGCTGCCGTCTTCGTTCTCTTCGAACATCGGGAAGTCGACGACCCACATCGGTGCCCACTCGCAGGTCAGCAGCTCGAAGTCGTGACCCAGGCGGATACGCAGCGCGCCCAGCGCTTCGCTGACCACCTTGAACTTGTCGGCACCGAAGAACACGATGTCGCCGTCTACGGCGCCAACGCGGTCGAGGATGGTGTTGAGGTTGGCCTCGGGGATGTTCTTGACGATCGGCGACTGCAGGCCTTCGACACCCTTGGCGCGCTCGTTGACCTTGATGTAGGCCAGGCCCTTGGCACCGTAGATGCCGACGAACTTGGTGTACTCGTCGATCTTGCTGCGCGGCATGCTGGCGCCGCCTGGCAGGCGCAGGGCGGTTACACGGCACTTCGGATCGTTGGCCGGGCCGGCGAACACCTTGAAGTCGACATCCTTGAGCTGGTCGGCAACGTCAACCAGTTCCAGCGGGTTACGCAGGTCTGGCTTGTCGGAACCGTAGCGGCGCATGGCTTCTTCGAAGGTCATGTGCGGGAATTCGCCGAATTCCAGGTCGAGCACTTCCTTGAACAGCTTGCGGATCATGCTTTCGGTCAGGCCCATGATCTCGTTTTCATCGAGGAAGCTGGTCTCGATGTCGATCTGGGTGAATTCCGGCTGGCGATCGGCACGCAGGTCTTCGTCACGGAAGCACTTGGCGATCTGGTAGTAACGGTCGAAGCCGGCCACCATCAGCAGCTGCTTGAACAGCTGTGGCGACTGCGGCAGGGCGAAGAAGCTACCGGCGTGGGTACGGCTAGGCACCAGGTAGTCGCGCGCGCCTTCCGGGGTTGCACGGGTGAGGATTGGGGTTTCGACGTCGAGGAAGCCATTTTCGTCAAGGAAGCGACGGATGCTGCTGGTGATGCGCGAGCGCAGGCGCAGCTTGTCGGCCATTTCCGGGCGACGCAGGTCGATGAAGCGGTAGCGCAGGCGGGTTTCTTCGCCGACGTCGGAGTACTCGTTCAGCGGAAACGGTGGCGTTTCTGCTTCGTTGAGCACGGTCAGCTGGTAGCCGAGGATTTCGATGGCACCGGACGCCATGTTGGCATTCACTGCACCCTCAGGGCGCTTGCGAACCTTACCGGTCAGCTGCACGACGTATTCGCTGCGCACGCGGTCGGCAGCGGCGAAAGTTTCGGCGCGATCCGGGTCGAACACGACCTGGGCCATGCCTTCGCGGTCACGGATGTCGAGGAAGATCACCCCGCCGTGGTCGCGGCGCCGATGGACCCAGCCGCAAAGGGTGACTTCCTGGCCGTCCAGGCTCTCGTTCAGTTGGCCGCAATAATGGCTGCGCATCATGATGGTGGTTTCGCTTCTCGTGATTCGTGTATTCGGTGGAGGCCTTGGCCGCCCGGAGGGCTAATACTGCAAGACCCGGTCACAGCATTCAACTCAGTCGGCCTTGTCGCCGCCTGCCAGATTCTTTTTCGCCCCGGTCTTGAAGTCGGTTTCGTACCAACCATTACCGCTCAGGCGGAAGCCTGGGACCGACAGCAGCTTCTTCAGCGCTGGCGCCTGGCAGGCCGGGCAATCGGTCAGCGGCGCGGCGCTGATCTTCTGCAGCACTTCCATACGGTGCTCGCAGGATGCACATTGATAGTCATACAGGGGCATGGGTGTCTCTCGTCAACCAAAACGCTGGCTGCGGGGGCAGCAAAAAGCGGGATTATATATGGTTAGCAAGCACTGCGCAGCCCGCCAGGCGATCAGCGCGCACTTGGCGGGTTCTGCAGCCACGCCACGCAGATGACCCGGATCAGGCCGCTGAAGTTGCGCACGCCACCCTGGCGCAGGTGGATCTCGCGGTCAACGTAGGACAGCACCGCGCTGACCGAGCAACGGTTGGCGGCGGCAATGCGCTCGAGGATCTGCCAGTAGACGGCCTCCAGGCGCAGGCACGTGGAAAAGCCGTTGAGGCGCACGGAGCGCGACACCGGCTGGATCTGCAACATGTCGAAATCCGCCTTGAACGGATCGATGCACGGTTTCCCCGGCCAACGCCCCTGGCCATTTACACGCTTGCTCGCTTGCATCATGCGCCACACTTCCTCGTCACAGGTACCAGGTGGCCTATGAAGCGCTGATGGGCGCGGTCAAAGCAGCGGTAAAGTGTTCCTGCACAAACACTGATTGTCATGCACGACGCGGCCCCTGTGGGAGCGGACGAGCCCGCGAACACCGGCGTAGCCGGTGCCAGCCACCGCGCTGGATTCTTCGCGGCGGTTCGACGCCTCGACACGCCCGCTCCCACACAGGCCACGTCGCG
Organism: Pseudomonas juntendi; assembly: GCF_009932375.1. Taxonomy (GTDB): domain Bacteria; phylum Pseudomonadota; class Gammaproteobacteria; order Pseudomonadales; family Pseudomonadaceae; genus Aquipseudomonas; species Aquipseudomonas juntendi. Next base: position 2,000 of record NZ_BLJG01000076.1, on the reverse strand, counting down.
CTTATGAATCGAGTTCTCTGCGCGACAGCCCAGCCCATAGGGCTGTGTTATCTCCCACAGGGTTATGTGACAGCCTGGGTAATCATTTGCCGTCGAGCAGCACCCGCAGCATCCACGCGGTCTTCTCGTGCACCTGCATGCGCTGGGTCAGCAGGTCGGCGGTCGGTTCGTCACTGACCTTGTCGACTACCGGGAAAATACTGCGCGCCGTGCGCACCACAGCCTCCTGCCCTTGCACCAACTGGCGGATCATCTCTTCCGCAGCGGGTACCCCTTCCTCCTCCTTGATGGACGAGTGCCGGGCATAGAATGCGTACGACCCCGGCGCCGGGAAGCCCAGGGCCCGAATGCGCTCGGCGATGGAATCCACCGCCAGCGCCAATTCGTTGTACTGCTCTTCGAACATCAGGTGCAGGGTGCGGAACGAAGGCCCTGTGACGTTCCAGTGAAAGTTATGGGTTTTCAGATACAGCACGTAGGTATCCGACAACAAGCGGGACAGCCCATCAACGATGGATTTGCGATCTTCTTCACTGATACCGATATCGATTGCCATGAAGTTCCCCTTTGCATAAGGCTTGAGACTCAAGCGGGCGACGACCACTGTAGCAATACTTGGCGCCTGTCGCATGTGACATGGCGCAACACATCGCCCGCCGGGCGGCCTGCGGTTTGAGTAGCCTGCGGCTTTACTGTTAAATAGGCAGCGTGCCACCCGTGCGGACTGTTATTGCCGGGTGCATAGGCTGGCCTGCCACGTGTTTGCGCTCTACACCTCATGCGCACCGTGCTGCCCGCTCTTCCTGTGATCGGCCTTATCAACTGTGAGCCAACCCCATGTTCAAGATCGTCCATCTGGTGACGGGTGTGGCAGCTTTGCTGCTATCGCTCATACCCAGCCTGAAAACCGAAGCAACCCCCTTCCTCCTGCAACCCGACGCGGTCTACCTGGCACTGCTTGGCCTGCTCAACCTGGTCCTGGCGCCAGTCGTGCCCCTGTATTACCGAGGCGCGCGCCAGCAACTGCAGCACCTGGCCTGCGCCTTGCTGGTAGTTGCCGTGGTGCTACAGACCCTGACGCTGCTGGCCCGCCCGGAAATGGGCAACCTGGCAGCACTGGTCTGCGCCACGCTGGCCGTCGCCCTGCACCTGGCCGTGGGCTTTGCGCGCAGCCCGCGCAAGCCACGCAACAGCCAGCACACCGCCCCAGATACCGGCAACCGCGATACCGGCACCGTGAAGTGGTTCAATACGTCCAAAGGCTTTGGCTTCATTTCCCGTGATTCGGGTGATGATATCTTCGTGCACTTTCGCGCCATTCGCGGGGAGGGTCACCGCATCCTCGTCGAAGGCCAGCGCGTGGAATTCTCGGTGATGCACCGCGACAAAGGCCTGCAGGCCGAGGATGTGGTGGCCGTGACCCGCCGCTGATACCGCCAGCCCCAGCACGAATGCCCCCGCAGGCCTGACTACCGCCCTGTGGGGGCTCCTGCACCCGATCAGACCAGTGATCAGCGCATCAATAATGCGGCGGCGGCGCCTCGTCCCCTTCGCTACCGAATTGCCCCACCATCTCTTCATGACGCTTTATCAGCTCGGCCACCTGCAGCTGCAGGCGCTCGATCACCTTCGCCTGCTCGACCACCACATCATTCAATGCCTGGAGAGTGTCATCCTGGAACGCCTGGCGGGTTTCCAGTTCGATCACGCGCATTTCCAGTGACATGTCAGGCCTCCTGATAACCGGCCAGCCCCAGGTCGCGCACACGCTGGCGTAGCGCCTGCAGCTGGGCATCGGTATAGGCCACTGGCGGGCACTTGCCCCAGACCGGGGCGGGCCAGGCAGCGTCGTCACGGCGGCGCACGATCACGTGCATGTGCAACTGGCTTACCACATTGCCCAAGGTTGCCACGTTCATCTTGTCGGCGCCGTAGCTGGCCTTCAACGCCTCTGCCAACAGGGTGGTCTCCTGCCACAGTTGCTGCTGCTCGTGCACATC
>NZ_BLJG01000075.1 GCF_009932375.1 Pseudomonas juntendi | reverse complement strand
AGGCCGCTCCTACAGGGGCCGTGTGGGGGCTGAAAAAAGCGTTTCAGACCTTTCTTACGCACCGTTCAGGTGCATCCTACAAAATTCCCGCCTCGAAACACCTCGAAAAAAGCCATCATTTTGCCCACGCAAACGTTTAACTTCGCCGAAAGTTATAGCGATGCGACATCCATGTACGTTCGTGCCACATTCCCGGCGCCAACTATCCTTGTACCTGTTGCATTGGGAACATCCCCTGCATAAGTATCCGCAGGTCGGCTCACGAGGCCACCTCACTCGAAAAATGACAAAAATGAGGCCACCATGCTCAAACACGCAGTCATACCGTTCCTGCTCGGTGCAGGCTTGCTCACCGGTGCTCCGTCGGCACTTGCCGCGTCCAACCTGGTGTTCTGCTCCGAAGGCAGCCCGGCCGGCTTCGATCCAGGGCAATACACTACCGGCACCGACTTCGACGCCTCGGCCGAAACCGTCTTCAACCGCCTGACGCAGTTCGAACGCGGCGGCACTGCAGTGATACCCGGCCTGGCCACCCGCTGGGACGTGTCCGACGATGGCAAGACCTACACCTTCCACCTGCGCGAGGGGGTGAAGTTCCACACCACCGACTACTTCAAGCCGACCCGCCCGTTCAACGCCGACGACGTGCTGTTCACCTTCAACCGCATGCTCGACAAGGACCACCCCTTCCGCAAGGCCTACCCGACCGAGTTCCCGTACTTCACCGACATGGGCATGGACAAGAACATCGCCAAGCTGGAGAAGCTTGACGAGCACACCGTCAAGTTCACCCTCAACGAGGTCGATGCAGCGTTCATCCAGAACCTGGCCATGAGCTTCGCCTCGATCCAGTCCGCCGAATACGCCGACCAGTTGCTCAAGGACGGCAAGGCCGCCGACATCAACCAGAAGCCGATCGGCACCGGCCCGTTCGTGTTCAGCAAGTACCAGAAGGACGCGCAGATCCGCTTCAAGGGCAACAAGGACTACTGGAAGCCCGAGGACGTGAAGATCGACAACCTGATCTTCGCCATCACCACCGACGCCTCGGTGCGCATGCAGAAGCTGAAAAAGAACGAATGCCAGGTCACCCTGTTCCCACGCCCGGCCGATATCGAGCCGCTGAAGGCCGACAAGAACCTGCAGATGCCCCAGCAGGCCGGCTTCAACCTGGGTTACATCGCCTATAACGTGATGGACCAGATCAAGGGCAGCAACCAGCCCAACCCCATGGCCCAGCTGAAAGTGCGCCAGGCGCTGGACATGGCCGTGGACAAGAAACGGATCATCGAGTCGGTCTACCAGGGCGCCGGCCAGCTGGCGGTCAACGCCATGCCGCCCACGCAGTGGTCGTATGACACCAGCATCAAGGACGCACCGTTCGACCCGGAAAAAGCCAAACAACTGCTCAAGGAAGCCGGCATCAAGGAAGGCACCGAAATCACCCTGTGGGCCATGCCCGTGCAACGCCCGTACAACCCCAATGCCAAGCTGATGGCCGAAATGCTGCAGTCCGACTGGGCCAAGATCGGCATCAAGGCAAAAATTGTCAGCTATGAGTGGGGCGAGTACATCAAGCGCTCCAAAGCCGGCGAACAGGGCGCCATGCTGATTGGCTGGAGCGGCGACAACGGTGACCCGGACAACTGGCTAGGCACCCTCTACGGCTGCGATGCCATTGACGGCAACAACTTCTCCAAGTGGTGCTACAAGCCCTACGACAGCCTGATCAAACAGGCCAAGGCCACCTCCGACCAGGCCAAGCGCACCGAGCTGTACCAGCAGGCACAGCGCATCCTCAAGGAGCAGGTGCCGATCACCCCGATCGCCCACTCCACCGTCTACCAGCCGATGAGCGTCAAGGTGAAGGACTTCAAGATCAGCCCGTTCGCGCTGAACGCCTTCTACGGCGTCAGCGTGGACAAATAGGGTAGCCCCGGCACCCGCCAGCTGGTGGGTGTCCTCCCCTCCAATCACTAATTTTTGTCGGCCTGTAGCTATCCGCTGCGGGGTCGGCACACTGTTGCCGCCATTCGTACCCGTGGGCGGTGCAAACAGAGGAAAAGGACTTGCCATGCGCCACGCCACCCGACTTGCTGCCCTGCTGGCCCTGGGCCTGATCAGCCAGGCCCCCCACCTGTACGCCAACAGCCTGGTGTTCTGCTCCGAGGGCAGCCCTGCCGGTTTCGACACCGCCCAGTACACCACCGCCACCGACAACGACGCCGCCGAACCGATCTACAACCGCCTGGTCGAGTTCGAACGTGGCGGCACCGCCGTGCACCCTGCCCTGGCTACCCGCTGGGAGGTGTCCGACGACGGCTTGAACTACACATTCCATCTGCGTGAGGGGGTCAGGTTTCACAGCAACAAGGCCTTCACGCCCAGCCGCGACTTCAATGCCGACGACGTGCTGTTCACCTTCAACCGCATGCTCGACAAAGGCCACCCGTTCCGCCAGGCCTACCCCACCGAGTTCCCCTATTTCATCAGCATGGGCCTGGACAAGAACATCGCCCGGGTCGAGAAACGCGACCCTCTGACCGTGGTGTTCACCCTGAACGCGGTGGATGCCGCATTCATTCAGAACCTGGCCATGAGCTTCGCCTCGATCCTCTCTGCCGAGTACGCCGAGCAGCTGCTGGCCAGCGGGCGTGCCAGTGACATCAACCAGCAGCCGATCGGCACCGGCCCGTTCGTGTTCCAGCGCTACCAGAAGGACTCGCAGATCCGCTACAAGGGCAACAAGGCCTACTGGGCCCCCGAGCAGGTCAAGCTCGACAACCTGGTGTTTTCGATCAACGTAGACCCCTCGGTGCGCATCCAGAAACTGCGCCGCAACGAATGCCAGGTCACCCTGCACCCGCGCCCGGCCGACCTGCCGGCCCTTCGCGCCGACAGCCAGCTGCAGGTGCTGCAGCAGCCGGGCTTCAACCTCGGCTACATCGCCTACAACACCCGCCATGCACCGTTCGACCGCCTGGAAGTACGCCAGGCGCTGGACATGGCGGTGAACAAGCAAGCCATTATCCAGGCGGTGTACCAGGACGCCGGCCAGTTGGCAGTCAACGCCATGCCACCGACCCAATGGTCCTACGACAACAGCCTCAAGGATGCCCCATACAACCCGGAAAAGGCCCGCCAACTGCTGCGCCAGGCCGGCGTAGCGCCAGGTACCGAGGTCACCTTGTGGGCCATGCCGGTGCAGCGCCCGTACAACCCCAACGCCAAGCTGATGGCCGAAATGCTGCAGGCCGACTGGAACAAACTCGGCCTCAAGGTGCGCATCGTCAGCTACGAGTGGGGCGAATACGTAAAGCGCATGAAAAACGGCGAGCACGACATCGCCCTGATCGGCTGGACCGGTGACAACGGCGACCCCGACAACTGGCTGGGCACCCTCTACAGCTGCGCCGCCATTGGCAGCAACAACTACTCGCAGTGGTGCGATCCGCAGTACGACAGCCTGGTCATGCAGGCCAAGCGCGTGAGCGACCCGGTGCAACGCAGCGCCCTGTACCAGCAGGCACAGCAGCGCCTCAAGCAGCAGGTGCCGATCACCCCGGTGGCCCATTCCACCGTCAACCAGCCGCTCAGCGTCAAGGTTTCCCAATTCAAGGTCAGCCCGTTTGGGCGCAATGATTTCTCCGGTGTGAGTGTTGACTGATGGCCAACCTGCACCGGCCGCTTCGCCGGTACAGGCAACACAGCGTCCGGATCAAGCCCGGCAACCCCGCGGCAACCCTGGCAACACCGCAGCAAGCACCCGGCCCACAAGGCCGGCCATAACTAGAAAAGAAAGGGAGCTTCAACTTGAAACTATTCACCTTGAGCGCACTGGCCTTATCCATCAGTGCAGTGACCACCGTGGCCCAGGCTGACCCGCAAAGCCAGGCGTTCATTCCCATCACCCCCAAGAGCACCAGCGAGCAAGCCCAGGCCAGCGGTTTTATCGAGGGGCAGAACCTGTCCGGCAGCACCCGTAACTGGTACGCCCGCGAACGCGCGGCGCGCGCCCCCCTGTGGAAGTACTACAAGAACGACGGCACCCGCCACGACACCCACAGCCGTGAGAACTGGGTGCAGGGCACCATCCTCAACTACAGCTCCGGCTTTACCGAAGGCACCGTCGGTATCGCCGTCGAGGCCGCCGGCTACAATGCCATTGCGCTGCAGCAGAGCCGCCAGGCCGTAGCCGGCCCCAACAACCGCACCCTCACCCACAGCGACGGCGACCCCATCGGCCAGTGGAGCAAGCTGGGCCTGGGCAACATCAAGGCACGCGTGTCCAACACCACACTCACCCTGGGCCGGCAATCGGTGGACACACCCATGATCGCCTACATCGGCAACCGTGCCCTGCCGTCAAGCTTCCAGGGCGTGTTCCTGCACAGCGCCGAGTTCGACAACCTCAACTTCGACCTGGGCACCTTCGACCGCGTTTCGCCGCGTACCGAGCAAAGCCTCAGCAAGTTCCGCAGCGAGTACAGCGCCACTGGCGTGGAAACCGACCGTGCCAGCACTGCCGGCATCAACTACCAGCCGTTCAAGAGCCTGAGCACCAGCCTGTACGCCACCAAAGTCGATGACTTCTGGAACCAGTACTACTTCGGCGCCAACCACGTGCTTGGCGACAGTGCGGTGCTCAGCCTGACCACTGGCCTGAACTACTACAAGACAGTCGACGCCGGCAGCCAGAAAATGGGCAAGATCGACAACGACACCTACAGCCTGTCGTTCGGCCTGACCCACCAGGCGCACACCCTCAGCGCTTCGTGGCAGCAGGTCAACGGCAACGAATACTTCGACTACCTGCACGAAACCAACGGCATTTTCCTGGCCAACTCGTTGCTGTCGGACTTCAACGGCCCGAACGAGAAATCCCTGCAGATTTCCTACGTGCTGAACATGGCGCCCTACGGCGTGCCAGGCTTGAAGTTCAACCTGTACAACGCCCGTGGCTGGGGCATCGATGGCACCCACTACCGTGGCACCGCCTATGACGTAAGGGGCCTGGATGGCGAAACCCACTACGAGTGGGGTATCGGCACCAGCTACGCGGTGCAGAGCGGGCCGCTGAAGGACACCAGTATCCGCGCCACCTACACCACGCACCGCGCCAGTAAAGCGCAGGCCGATGGCAGCCTGGACGAGTTCCGCGTGGTCACCACCATCCCATTCAACATTCTCTGACCGTTTGCGCCACGGCCCGCTGCACGGCGGGCCTTGGCGGCTACGCTGGAATCAATGCACGCAGGGAGTCTTCAACCCATGCACAGAGTTTTCATCAAGTCGCGACCGCTACGCCTGGCGCTGGCTGCGCTGGTGCTCGGCAGTGCCACGCAACTGGCGGCCAAGCCGCTGGTGGTCTGCACCGAAGCCAGCCCGGAAGGCTTCGACGTGGTCCAGTACACCACCGCCGTCACCTTCGACGCGTCCTCTGAAACACTGTTCAACCGCCTGGTGGACTTCAAACCCGGGACCACCGACATCGAGCCGGCCCTGGCCGAGCGCTGGGACATTTCAGCAGATGGCCTGACCTATACCTTTCACCTGCGCAAGGGCGTGAAGTTCCACAGCACCGACTACTTCACACCCACCCGCGAATTCAACGCCGACGATGTGCTGTGGAGCCTGCGGCGCCAGCTGGACCCGGCCCACCCGTGGCACGACAAGACCAGCGTCGGCTACCCGTACTTCGAGAGCATGGCCTTCAGCCAGTTGCTCAAGGCGGTGGACAAGACCGACGAGCATACCGTGGTGATCACCCTCACCCGCCCCGAAGCACCGTTCCTGCATGACATGGCCATGGGCTTCACCTCTATCTATTCGGCAGAATACGGCGACCAGTTGCTCAAGGCCGGCAAGGCCGCCGAGCTGAACAGCAAACCCATCGGCACCGGGCCGTTCATCTTCCAGCGCTACAACAAGGACGCGCAGGTCCGCTTCAAACCCAACCCCGACTACTTCCGCGGCAAACCGCCGGCCGACGCCCTGATCTTCGCCATTGCCACCGACAGCAATGTGCGCCTGCAGAAATTGCGCGCCAATGAGTGCCAGGTGGCGCTGTACCCCAAGCCGGACGATGTGCCCTCGATCAAGGCCGACCGCACCCTCAAGGTGGCTGAAACCGAAGCGCTGGTGACCGGCTATGTTGCCATGAACACCCAGCACAAGTACCTCAGCGACGTGCGCGTGCGTAAAGCCATCAACATGGCGTTCGACCGCCAGACCCACGTCGACCAGCTGTTCGGCAAAGGTAATGCATTGGTCGGGGTGAACCCCTACCCGCCCAGCATGATGGGCTTCAACCCGGCCAACCAGAACCCGCCGCGTGACCTTGCCAAGGCGCGCGCCCTGCTCAAGGAGGCGGGTGTGCCGGAGGGCACCGTCATCACCCTGTTCACCCGCAACGGCGGTGGCATGACCAACCCCAACCCGCGCCTGTCGGCCGAGATGCTGCAGGCCGACCTCGGCCAGATCGGCCTGAAGCTGGATATCCGTGTGATGGAGTGGGCCGAGATGCTGCGCCGCGCCAAGCGCGGTGAAGCCGACCTGGTGTCCACCGGCTGGGCGGGCGACAACGGCGACCCGGACAACTTCCTCACCCCCCTGCTCAGTTGCGAGGCGGCCAAGACCGGCGAGAACTATGCGCGCTGGTGCAACCCTAAGTTCCAGGAGCTGATCAGCCGAGCCCGCGAGGTGGTCGACAACGACGAACGGGCAAGGCTCTATAGCGAGGCATTGAAGGTGTACGATGACGACCAACCGTGGATCAGCATGGCCCACCCGAAGATGTTCACCGCCATGCGTGACAATGTAGAGGGCTACGTGATCAGCCCTCTGGCCAAAAACAACTTCGCCACCACCCGGGTGAAGTAGAACAACGACGACCGCCGGCGCCCAGCAGGGAACCGGCGGCACTGCCGTAGCGTGCTGCTGGCCGTACGGTCTGATGAGGTAACCCCGACAATGTTGAGTTTTATTGCCCGGCGCCTTGGCCTGCTGATACCGACCTTTTTCGGCATCACGTTGCTGACTTTCGCGCTCATACGCCTGATCCCCGGCGACCCGGTGGAAGTGATGATGGGCGAGCGCAGGGTCGACCCCGAAATGCATGCCCAGGCCATGGAGCGCCTGGGCTTGAACAAACCCCTGCCGGTCCAGTACCTGGACTATGTCGGCAAGCTGGCCCAGGGCGACCTGGGTGAATCGCTGCGCACCCGCGAAAGCGTGTGGCGCGAGTTCCTGACCTTGTTCCCGGCCACCCTGGAACTGGCCTTTGCCGCGCTGTTGTTCGCTGGCGTGGTCGGCTTGCTGGCCGGGGTGATCGCGGCGCTCAAACGCGGCTCGCTGTTCGACCACGGGGTAATGGGCATATCCCTGGCGGGCTATTCGATGCCGATCTTCTGGTGGGGTCTGATCCTGATCATGTTCTTCTCGGTGAGCCTGGGCTGGACCCCGGTGTCCGGGCGCATCGACCTGCTCTACGACATCGAGCCGAAAACCGGCTTCATGCTGATCGACACCCTGCTCAGCGATGAGGAAGGTTCATTCAAGGACGCGGTGATGCACCTGATTCTGCCTGCCATCGTGCTCGGCACCATCCCGCTGGCGGTAATCGCGCGCATGACCCGCTCATCGATGCTTGAAGTGCTGCGCGAGGACTACATCCGCACAGCCCGTGCCAAAGGCCTGTCGCCGGCCCGGGTGGTGTTCGTGCATGGCCTGCGCAACGCATTGATCCCGGTGCTCACCGTGTTCGGCCTGCAGGTCGGCACGCTGTTGGCCGGTGCGGTGCTGACCGAAACCATCTTCTCCTGGCCGGGCATCGGCAAATGGCTGATCGAAGCCATCGGCGCCCGTGACTACCCCGTGGTCCAGAACGGCATCCTGCTGATCGCCTGCCTGGTAATCCTGGTCAACTTCGTCGTGGACATTCTCTACGGCCTGGCCAACCCACGCATCCGTCATCAGCGCTGAGGCCCTTGCCATGACTAGCCCGATTCCGAAATCCGTGTCGCCGGCCAGCCCGGTGGACCAAAGCCTGCTCTACCCTTCGCCGTACAAAGAATTCTGGCAAGCCTTCGCGCGCAACAAAGGCGCGGTGATGGGCCTGGCGTTCATGTGCCTGGTGGTGTTCTGCGCGCTGTTCGCGCCATGGGTCGCCCCCCATGACCCCAGCGAGCAGTACCGCGACTTCCTGTTGACCCCACCGGTGTGGCTGGAAGGCGGCACCTGGCAGTTCATCCTTGGCACCGACGAACTCGGCCGCGACCTGCTTTCACGCCTGATCCAGGGCGCGCGGCTGTCGCTGCTGATCGGCCTGTCCTCGGTGGTGATGTCGCTGATCCCGGGCATCCTGCTGGGCCTGCTGGCCGGGTTCTTCCCGCAACTGCTGGGCCCGTCGATCATGCGCCTGATGGACGTGATGCTGGCACTGCCGTCGCTGCTGCTGGCGGTGGCGATCGTCGCCATTCTCGGCCCAGGCCTGATCAACACGGTGATTGCGATCGCCATCGTGTCGCTGCCCTCTTACGTGCGCCTGACCCGCGCCGCCGTGATGGGCGAGCTGAACCGCGACTACGTCACGGCCGCACGCCTGGCCGGCGCCGGCTTGCCACGCCTGATGTTCGTCACGGTGCTGCCCAACTGCATGGCACCGTTGATCGTGCAGGCCACCTTGAGTTTTTCCTCGGCGATCCTCGACGCCGCTGCCCTGGGCTTCCTTGGCCTGGGCGTGCAGCCGCCCACCCCCGAGTGGGGCACCATGCTGGCTTCGGCGCGTGACTACATCGAGCGTGCCTGGTGGGTGGTGAGCCTGCCCGGCCTGACCATTCTGCTCAGTGTGTTGGCAATCAACCTGATGGGCGACGGCCTGCGCGATGCGCTGGACCCGAAACTCAAGAACGCCGCCTGAGGAGAACGCCATGTCACTGTTACAGATCAACAACCTGAACGTGCGCTTCGGCGACGCCACTGCCGTACCGGTGGTCGATGGCCTGGACCTGGCGGTGGACGCCGGCGAGATCCTGGCGATCGTTGGCGAGTCCGGCTCGGGTAAATCGGTCACCATGATGGCCCTGATGGGCCTGATCGATGCGCCTGGGCGCATTACCGCCGACGCCCTCACGTTCGACGGCACCGACATGCTCAAGCTCAGCGGCCGGCAACGGCGCAAGGTGGTGGGCAAGGACATCGCCATGGTCTTCCAGGACCCGATGACCGCACTGAACCCCAGCTACACGGTAGGTTTCCAGATCGAGGAGGTACTGCGCCAACACTTGGGCCTGAAGGGCAAGGCAGCGCGCCAACGTGCCCTTGAGCTATTGAAAAAGGTCGAGATCCCGGCGGCGGAAAGCCGCTTGGATGCCTACCCGCACCAGTTGTCCGGCGGCATGAGCCAGCGTGTGGCGATTGCCATGGCGATTGCCGGCGAACCCAAGCTGCTGATCGCCGACGAGCCCACCACCGCGCTGGACGTGACGATCCAGGCGCAGATCATGGAGCTGCTGGTGAACCTGCAGAAAGAGCGCAACATGGCGCTGATCCTCATCACCCACGACCTTGCCGTGGTCGCCGAAACGGCCAGGCGGGTGTGCGTGATGTATGCCGGCCAGGCGGTGGAAGTTGGCCAGGTTCCGGAGCTGTTCGACCTGCCGGCCCACCCTTACAGCGAAGCCCTGCTGGCGGCCATCCCCGAACACAGCCTTGGCGCCGAACGCCTGGCCACCCTGCCCGGCATCGTGCCTGGCCGCTACGACCGCCCCGTGGGCTGCCTGCTGTCGCCGCGCTGCCCTTATGTACAGGACAACTGCCGGCGCCAGCGCCCGCCCCTCGACCCTCAGGCGCACAGCCTGGTGCGTTGCTTCTACCCGCTGAACCAGGAGGTGGCGTAATGGCCGTGGTTCTGACTGCCCGGGAATTGACCCGGCATTACGAAGTATCCCGCGGGCTGTTCAAAGGCCACGCACTGGTCCGCGCGCTCAACGGCGTGTCGTTCGAGCTGGAGGCCGGCAAGACCCTGGCGGTGGTGGGTGAGTCTGGCTGCGGCAAGTCGACCCTGGCCCGCGCCCTGACATTGATCGAAGAGCCGTCTTCCGGCTCCCTGCAAATTGCCGGCACCGAAGTCACTGGCGCCAGCAAGGCCCAGCGCAAGCAACTGCGCCGCGACGTGCAGATGGTATTCCAGAGCCCCTACGCTTCGCTCAACCCTCGGCAGAAGATTGGCGACCAGTTGGCCGAACCTTTGCTGATCAACACCTCGCTGAGCAAGGCCGAACGGCGAGACAAGGTGCAGAAGATGATGGAGCAGGTCGGCCTGCGCCCCGAACATTATCAGCGCTACCCGCACATGTTCTCTGGCGGCCAGCGCCAGCGCATCGCCCTGGCCCGGGCGATGATGCTGCAGCCCAAGGTACTGGTGGCAGACGAACCGACCTCGGCGCTGGACGTGTCGATCCAGGCACAGGTACTGAACCTGTTCATGGACTTGCAGGAGGAGTTCAACACCGCCTACGTGTTCATCTCGCACAACCTGGCGGTGGTGCGGCACGTGGCCGACCAAGTGCTGGTGATGTACCTGGGAAGGCCCGCAGAAATGGGGCCCAAGGAGGACATCTACGAGAAGCCGCTGCACCCGTACACCCAGGCACTGCTGTCAGCGACGCCGGCGATTCATCCCGACCCGCTGAAGCCGAAAATCAGAATTGCCGGGGAATTGCCCAACCCGCTGAACCCACCGAACGGCTGCGCGTTCCACAAGCGCTGCCCACATGCCACTGAACGCTGCGCCAAGGACGTGCCGGCGTTCAGGCAAGTCGGTACCCGGCAAGTGGCCTGTCATTACGCGGAGCAGTTTCTTTAATCAGTTGCCAGAGCGGCCCGCGCTGGCGTGAGGTTCACGCGACCTCTGCAGAAGCGGCCTTGCGCCGCGATGGGCCGCCCCGCGGCCCCCAGCCGTTCAATGCATGAAAATCCAGATCAGGATAATCACCGGTATCGGTACGCCGATCATCCACAGCAATATCGAGCGCATGTTCAACCTCCGTCAACGGTGGCAATAGCAAAGGGCGGCCTGGGCCGCCCTTTGCTGTCAGTGCATGAACAGTGCAATCAGGATGATCACGGGAATCGGTACTCCAAGCATCCACAGCAATATCGAGCGCATGGTAATTCTCCTTGCTTAACGTTGAACGGTGCGGGTAGTGACGTAGTCGCCTTCCAGCCACTGCACGCGGTCGCGCAGACGACCGCCATACAGGGCCGCGACGCTGGCGATGAAGGCGCCGCACAGCAGCGCGACGAAGGTCCACAGGGCAGTCCAGGCAGCTACCTTGGCGGCAGTATCGGCGGCTTGCTTGGCATCGGTTTTCAGCTGTTGCACCTGAGCCATTACCTGGTCCACACGGGCTTCGGCTTCGGCCTGGGTCAGGCGGGTACGCTGCGCTACCAACTGGGCCAGGTAGGTACGGTCCTCAGGAGGCAATGCGCCGTCCCCGGCAATGCCCTTGGCCAGAATGCGCGCGGCAACCCCATTGGCGGCGTCTTCGCTGACTGGCGCCGGGCCGTCACCGCGGAACAGGCTGTCGACGAAGTACCCCATCGAGTCATTGTTGCTGCCGGTAGCCGCCGATGCACCTGCGGCAGCAGACACCGTGGCCGCTTGCGACGCAGCGCTGGCCCCGGCACCTACCAGGTTGCCCGCCGCGCCCAGCACCAGCATGGCGGCGACCAGGGTGGCAACTGCCCACGACAGGAAGCCATGCGCGGTATCGCGGAAGTACACCTCGTCACCGTGCAGGTTGGCCCACTTCACCCGCAGCCGGCCGGCAATGTAGCCGCCCATGCCCGATGCGATGATCTGCGTGAGCAGCAGCCAGACAATGGTAGAAACGCCCAGGGCTTTGGCACTCGCCCCTTCGTCAGCCCAAGGCGAGGTGGCGGCGAAGCCCAACCCCGCGCCCAGTACCACAAGGATGAGGGAAACGGATGCGGCAGCAGCCGCGCCAGCGAAGATCGCCGCCCAGGAAACACCTGAACGGCTTTGCGTATCGACAGCGGGGTAGTCGGCAGAGGTGATCATGATGTGTGCGCCTTATGTTGTTAGCGAGAATTCCATTCGCGCAGTAACCTTTGCAGTAGCTGTGCCAGCTGTGACAAAAAATGACGCCCATATAAATCAGTGGCTTAGCTCGCTGGCTGCCTGCTGAACCGTGCAAAATGCGCGAAAGCGCCCTATCCATCAGGTGTTCTGCATTCTTGTGATGGCCTGGCCGGCAAGGCATGATCCAGCCATGACGCTCCCCGATGACCCCGCCCAGACCCCACTCACCGCCGAGACCGTGCTGCGCTACCACCTGTGCTGGAAGCACCGTGACCTCGACGGCGTGATGGCGCTTTATCACCCTGATGTCCAGTATCACGACTTCTTCCAGAACCGCGTGCTGGGCTATCGCGAACTGCGCGACTACGTGCGCGCCTGCCTACCCCACGAAGCCGGCGAAGACATCGTCCACAGTGACCGTATCCGCGTCGATGGCTGCACCGCGTTCATCCAGTACCAGGTTACGGTGCAGGGCGGCGATGGCCTGGTGGCGTTTCAGTCCAGCGAGGCAATTACCGTGAGGGACGGCCTGATCTGGCGGGTCAACGAATATGCGACCCTGGTGCGCCAGCACGGCAACACCGCGGGCACCGGCGGCGCGCGGCCAGCCACCAGCCGCCTGGGCCTGTCACCGCGGCAGCTGTCGACCATGGCCCAGGACCTGGAACACTATTTTCAGCGCCAGCGCCCCTATCTGGACCCTGAACTGGATCTGCAGCAAGTTGCCGATGCCAGTGGCTACAGCCGCAACCAGATTTCCTACCTGCTGAATCAGGTGCTTGGGCAAAGCTTCTACCGCTACGTCAACCAGGCGCGCCTGCAGCACCTGATGGCCAGCCTTGATGACAACAGCGCCGGAACACCCATCGATGACCTGGCGTTCAACGCTGGCTTCAATTCGCTGTCGGCGTTCTACAAGTGCTTCCGTGAACACACCGGGCTCACACCCAAGGCCTACCTGAAGCAAATTTCCCTGCGTGCACGCACGTAAGACAGCCGCCCATTCGCCCGACTAGGATCGGCCACAGACCTTGACGGACGTGGAGCCGAACCCGATGCAACCCCTGCGCACGCTCAGCCTGTGGATGGACCAGCTCGACGAGCCGCTGTGCGCCCGCCCGGCCCTGCGCGACGACCTGGACGCGGATGTGTGCATCATCGGTGCGGGCTACACCGGGCTATGGACCGCCTACTACCTCAAGCGCCAGGCACCCCAGCTGAACATTGCGCTGATCGATGCCAACATCGCCGGCTTCGGCGCCTCTGGGCGCAACGGCGGCTGGCTGATGGGCAACCTGCTCGGCGAAGACCGCCTGCTCGCCAGCCTGTCACCGCAGCAGCGCCGCGCCAGCATCGACCTGCTGCACGGAATTCCGGACGAGGTGCACAGCGTGCTGCAGCGCGAAGGCATCGACTGCCACTACCGCAAAGGCGGCGTACTGTATTGCGCCGCGCGCTACCCGGAACAGGAGCGCAGCCTGCGCGCCTACCTCGACGACCTGTACCGCCAGGGCATGACCGAAGACGACTACCGTTGGTTGCGCCCCGAACAGCTGGACGCGCAGCTACGGGTCAGCAACGCCTATGGCGCGATCTACAGCCCGCACACGGCGACCATCCAGCCGGCCATGCTCGCCCGTGGCCTGGCCCGGGCGCTGGAAGCGCTGGGTGTACCGATCTACGAAAATACCCCAGCCATCGACTGGCAACCGGGTGAGGTGCGTACACCACTGGCGCGCATTCGCTGCCAATGGGTGGTGCCCGCCGTGGAAGGCTACGCCGCCAGCCTGCCACCGCTAGGCAAACACCAACTGCCGGTGCAGAGCCTGCTGGTGGCCACCGAGCCACTCCCCGAGGCGACCTGGGACCAGATCGGCCTGAGCCAGGGCCAGGCCTTCAGCGAGAGCAGCCGCCAGGTCACCTATGGCCAGCGCACGGCCGACAACCGGCTGGTATTCGGCGCCCGGGGCGGGTACCGCTTCGGCGGCCGCCTGCGTGAAAACTTCAACCTCGACGAACATGAAATCGAGCTGCGCCGGTACCTGTTCAGCGAACTGTTCCCACAGTTCAAGCATGTGCGCATCACCCATTCGTGGGGTGGCAACCTTGGCATGGCGCGGCGCTTCCGCCCACACATGCTCTGCGACCGCCAGCGCGGCATCGCCCTGGCCGGCGGTTACGGCGGCGAAGGCGTTGGCGCCACCAACCTGGGCGGGCGGACCCTGGCGGCACTGATCCTCAACCAGCACAACGCGCTGACGGCGCAACCGTGGGTGCTCGACAACCGCCCGGTTTCAAGCCTGGCCAGCTGGCCCCCCGAGCCCTGCCGCTGGCTGGGCTACAACGCAATCATCCAGAGCTTCGTCCACGAGGACCGGACCCTCGCCAACCCCGCCAGCGCGCCTTGGAGGCGGCGCCTGGCCAGCTCGCTCGCGGACTTCATGGAAGGCTTCATGCACTGACTCCCTTTCCCCAACACAGGATCCACCGGTCATGCGCATCACCCAGTTCAAGAATACCGACAGCGTCGCACTGGCTAGCGCCAGCCCGGTAGCGGTGCCGCTCGGCGAACCCGTGGCAGTGGCTTCGGTCACCAGCGTGGAACGCGACGACGGCGTCGAAACCGGTATCTGGGAGTGCACCCCCGGGCGTTGGCGGCGGCAGATCGTGCAACAGGAGTTCTGCCATTTCATCAAGGGCCGCTGCACCTTCACCCCCGACGGTGGCGAGCCCCTGCTTATAGAAGCCGGAGACGCATTGATGCTACCGGCCAATAGCACCGGCACCTGGGACATCCAGGAGACCGTACGCAAGACCTACGTACTGATTTTCTGATCCGCTGATCGCCTGCCTTCGATAACAACAGACAAAGCAAGGTAACCCCGACATGCGCACACGCCTTCTTGCACCCTTGATGCTGGCCGCCAGTGTGGCCAGCGCCGCCGAAACGGTGAAAATCTACAACTGGTCCAGCTACGTGGCACCCGACACGCTGAAAAATTTCCAGCAAGCCACTGGCATCGTGCCCACCTACGACGTGTATGACAGCAACGAAACCCTCGACGGCAAGCTGATGACCGGCAACTCCGGCTACGACGTGGTGTTCCCTTCCAACCACTTCATGGCCCGGCAGATCCAGGGCAAGGCCTTGAAACGCCTGGACAAGTCGCAGCTGCCCAACTGGCAGAACCTCAACCCGGTGCTGCTCAAGGCGCTGGAGGTGAATGACCCGGGCAACCAGTACGGTTTCCCCTACCTGTGGGGCAGCACCGGAATCGGCTACAACATCGACAAGGTCAAAGCGGTACTGGGCGACAACGCGCCGCTGGACTCGTGGGACCTGATCTTCAAGCCCGAATACATGAGCAAGCTGAAAAGCTGCGGTGTAGCGGTGCTGGACAACGGCCCCGAGCTGCTGCCGATTGCCCTGCACTACCTGGGCCTGCCGCACCACAGCCAGAACCCGGCAGACTACGACAAGGCCAAGGCGCTGTTGATGCAGGTACGGCCCTACATCAGCTACTTCCACTCCTCGAAATACACCGGCGACCTGGCCAACGGCGATGTCTGCGTGGTGGTGGGCTTCTCGGGGGATGTGCTGCAGGCGAAGAACCGCGCCGAAGAGGCGCACAACGGCGTCAAGGTGGGCTATTCGATACCCAAGGAAGGCGCGCCCTTGTGGTTCGACATGGTGGCCATGCCGGCCGATGCGCCGGATGAAAAGGCTGGCTATGCCTACATGAACTACCTGATGCAGCCGGAGGTGATGGCCAACATCAGCAACCATGTGCAGTATGCCAACGGCAACCTCAAGGCGGACGGGCTGGTGGACCCTGCCCTGAAGGACAACGCGATGATTTACCCGAGCGAGGCCGTGATGGGCAAGCTGTATGCGCTGGAGGCGATGCCGGCCAAGATCGACCGTATCAGGACGCGGATCTGGACCAGTATCAAGGCCGGGAATTGAAATGGGGCCGCTTTGCGGCCCTTCGCGGGCACGCCCGCTCCCACAGTGATTGCCCGTGGGAGCGGGCGTGCCCGCGAAGGGCTGCAAGGCAGCCCCAAATCCAGTAGTCAGTGGTGCTCGCGGGTAGCGCGGAACTTGATGTCCGGCCAGCGTTCTTCCATCAGCGCCAGGTTGACCCGGGTCGGCGCCAGGTAAGTGAGGTGGCCGCCACCATCGATGGCCAGGTTTTCCATGGCCTTGGTCTGGAATTCCTCGAGCTTCTTCTTGTCGTCGCAGCTGATCCAGCGGGCCGACCACACGGTGATCGGCTCGTAGGCGCACTCGACCTTGTACTCTTCCTTCAGGCGGCTGGCGACCACGTCGAACTGCAGCACACCGACCGCACCCAGGATGATGTCGTTGCTGCGCTCCGGGAAGAACACCTGCGTGGCACCCTCTTCCGCCAGCTGCTGCAAGCCCTGGCGCAGCTGCTTGGACTTCAGCGGGTCCTTCAGGCGCACACGGCGGAACAGCTCCGGGGCGAAGTGCGGGATACCGGTAAAGCCCAGGGCCTCGCCTTCGGTGAAGGTGTCACCGATCTGGATGGTGCCGTGGTTGTGCAGGCCGATGATGTCGCCGGCAAAGGCCTCTTCCAGTTGCTCACGCTCGGAGGAGAAGAAGGTCAGCGCATCGCCGATACGCAGGTCCTTGTTCAGGCGCACGTGGCGCATCTTCATGCCCTTTTCGTACTTGCCCGAGCAGATGCGCATGAACGCGATACGGTCGCGGTGTTTCGGGTCCATGTTCGCCTGGATCTTGAACACGAAACCGGTGAACTTCTCTTCGACCGGCTCTACGGTACGTTCGTGGGCCACACGCCCCAGCGGCCGCGGCGCCCAGTCGACCACCGCGTCGAGCACGTGGTCGACACCGAAGTTACCGAGTGCCGTACCGAAGAACACCGGGGTCAGCTGACCATTGATGAACTCTTCCTGGTTGAACTCGTGGCAAGCACCCTGCACCAGCTCCAGTTGCTCGACGAACGAATCGTATTGGTCACCCAGGTGGGCACGGGCCTCGTCGGAGTCCAGCTTCTGGATGATCTTGGCCTCGGTGCGCTCATGGCCGTGGCCAGGGGTGTAGACCACGATGTAGTCACCGGTGAGGTGGTACACGCCCTTGAAGTCACGGTAGCAACCGATCGGCCAGGTGATCGGCGCGGCCTTGATCTTCAGTACCGCCTCGATCTCGTCGAGCAGTTCGATCGGGTCGCGAATGTCACGGTCGAGTTTGTTGATGAAGCTGACGATGGGCGTGTCGCGCAGGCGGCAGACGTCCATCAGGGCGATGGTCCGCGGCTCTACACCTTTACCGCCGTCCAGCACCATCAGCGCCGAGTCCACTGCGGTCAGGGTGCGGTAGGTGTCTTCGGAAAAGTCTTCGTGGCCGGGGGTGTCGAGCAGGTTGATCATGTGCTCGCGGTACGGGAACTGCATCACCGAGGTGGTGATGGAGATGCCGCGCTGCTTCTCCATTTCCATCCAGTCGGAGGTGGCATGGCGGTCGGACTTGCGCGACTTCACGGTACCGGCGACGGCAATGGCCTTGCCCATCAGCAGCAGCTTTTCGGTGATGGTGGTCTTACCGGCGTCGGGGTGGGAAATGATTGCGAAAGTGCGGCGCTTCGCGACTTCGGCGGCCTGGTTGGTCATGGGAAATCGCCTGACTGGGGGATTTGAAAGGGGCGATATCATACCTGAAGTTGGGCGGGGACCAAAATCTGCTGATGCAGGGGTTGCAGGTCTGGCCCTATCGCTGGCAAGCCAGCTCCCACAGGTACTGCACAGTACTCCAGCCCTGTGTAATACCTGTGGGAGATTCTATGGTTCCTGGCATGGGTAGCCGGAGCATCTTCAGCGCCTGTGAGATCGAGCGCCGCCCGCGCGGCGCAATCGCGAGCTGCGCT
>NZ_BLJG01000074.1 GCF_009932375.1 Pseudomonas juntendi | reverse complement strand
GCTTGTAGCTTGTAGCTTGAAACTTGCAGCTGAAAAAGCACAAACCCCGGTGCGTGGCCGGGGTTTGTGCTGTTACGTCAAGCGGACCTTACAGGGCGGCGATGGCGCTGTTCAGGGTCTGGCTTGGGCGCATCACCTTGGCGGTCAGCTCGGCGTCCGGGGCGTAGTAGCCACCGATGTCGGCTGGCTTGCCCTGAACGGCGTTGAGCTCGGCGACGATGGTCTCCTCGTTCTCGGTCAGGGTCTTGGCCAGTGGGGCGAAGCGTGCCTGCAGGGCGGCGTCGTCGCTCTGTGCAGCCAGGGCCTGGGCCCAGTACAGGGTCAGGTAGAAGTGGCTGCCGCGGTTGTCGATACCGCCAACTTTGCGCGATGGCGACTTGTTGGTGTCGAGGAACTTGCCGGTTGCCTGGTCCAGGGTGCTGGCCAGAACCTTGGCGCGCGGGTTGTCGTAGGTGTTGCCCAGGTGCTCCAGGGAAGCGGCCAGGGCCAGGAATTCACCCAGCGAGTCCCAACGCAGGAAGTTTTCTTCGACCAGCTGCTGCACGTGCTTGGGTGCCGAGCCGCCGGCGCCGGTTTCGAACAGGCCGCCGCCACTCATCAGCGGCACGATCGACAGCATCTTGGCGCTGGTGCCCAGTTCCATGATCGGGAACAGGTCGGTCAGGTAGTCGCGCAGTACGTTACCGGTAACCGAGATGGTGTCCTTGCCTTCGCGAATGCGGGCCAGGGAGAACTTGATGGCGTCGACCGGGGCCATGACACGAATGTCCAGGCCGGTGGTGTCGTGATCCTTCAGGTAATTTTGCACTTTCTCGATCATCACGCCGTCGTGGGCGCGTGCCGGGTCCAGCCAGAACACCGCTGGGGTGTCGCTGAGGCGGGCACGGTTGACGGCCAGCTTGACCCAGTCCTGGATCGGCGCGTCCTTGGTCTGGCACATGCGGAAGATGTCACCGGCCTCGACGTTCTGCTCCAGAACCACGTTGCCCTTGCTGTCGACCACGCGAACCACGCCGTCGGCCTTGACCTGGAAGGTCTTGTCGTGGGAGCCGTACTCTTCGGCTTTCTGCGCCATCAGGCCAACGTTCGGCACGCTGCCCATGGTGGTCGGGTCGAAGGCGCCGTTGGCCTTGCAGTCTTCGATGGTGGCCTGGTAGATGCCGGCGTAGCAACGGTCCGGGATCACTGCCTTGGCGTCTTGCAGTTCGCCAGCGGTGTTCCACATCTTGCCCGAGTCACGGATCATGGCCGGCATCGAGGCGTCGACGATCACGTCGCTCGGTACGTGCAGGTTGGTGATGCCCTTGTCGGAGTTGACCATGGCCAGGGCCGGGCGCTGGGCGTACAGGGCCTGGATATCGGCTTCGATCTCGGCCTGCTTGTCAGCTGGCAGGTCCTTGATGCGGGCGTACAGGTCGCCGATGCCGTTGTTGGCGTTGAAGCCGACTTCGGCCAGGGCGGCGGCGTGCTTGGCCAGCACGTCGTTGTAGAACTCTTCGACGATGACGCCGAACATGATCGGGTCGGAGACCTTCATCATGGTGGCTTTCAGGTGTACCGACAGCAGCACGCCGGTGGCCTTGGCATCGGCGATCTGCTCGGCGATGAAGGCCTTCAGGGCCTTGCGGCTCATGGTTGCGCAGTCGATGACTTCGGCAGCCTTGACCGCGGTCTTTTCCTTCAGCACGGTGGTGCTGCCGTCTTTGCCGACCAGTTCGATACGTACGCTGTCGTCAGCTTCGATCAGTGCAGCTTTTTCGCTGCCGTAGAAGTCGCCTTGGGTCATGTGGGCGACGTGCGACTTGGAGTCGGCGGCCCAGGCGCCCATCTTGTGCGGGTGCTTGCGCGCGTAGTTCTTGACCGACAGCGGTGCGCGGCGGTCGGAGTTGCCTTCACGCAGGACCGGGTTCACGGCCGAACCTTTGATGCGGTCGTAGCGGGCGCGGGATTCTTTCTCTTGCTCGGTGGCCGGCTCGTCGGCGTAGTCAGGGATGTTGTAGCCCTTGCCTTGCAGCTCCTTGATCGCGGCTTTGAGCTGCGGTACCGAAGCGCTGATGTTCGGCAGCTTGATGATGTTGGCTTCAGGGGTGGTAGCCAGCTGGCCCAGTTCCGCCAGGTGATCGCCTACTTGCTTCTCTGCGCCCAGTTGCTCCGGGAAGGCGGCAAGGATACGGCCAGCCAGGGAGATGTCGCGAGTTTCGACAGCGATGTCAGCCGAAGCGGTGAACGCTTCGATGATCGGCAGCAGCGAGTAGGTGGCGAGGGCAGGGGCTTCGTCGGTGAAGGTATAGATGATCTTGGAACGGGTGGGCATGCGGGTTAACTCTCTGTGTGCTGAGCGTGCTCGAGTCTCGTGGTGCGCAGGGTAAGGCGCATCGCCCTGGCAAGCCATGAGCGGAAAGTCGAGAAGCTGCGAGCGGTGATGGTGGATGCATCAGTCGAGCGTCAAGTGCTGAACTGCGGTAACAGCCCAGGCTTTGGCAGCCAGGCGGAAAAGGCCCGGCTTTTCGGCCGATCACGGCCCAGGGCGGTCCGCATTTTCCTGGGATTCGCCCCGATGACCCAACGGTCGCGGCGGAGTATACCAAACCATTTGGCCTAATCAGCAAGGCCAAGTGATATCGGCCCATTTATAAGACCAAAGACTGAGGGGCAATGTGGCGTAATGCCGCAGCGCTGGCGGGGTGTTCTGCGCAGGCGCGCCCGCGTCCACGCCGTCAGCTTGCAGGTCGGCAGATGTGGTTTAGGCTCATTGCTACGCTTGATGTCCAACCCACACCCGATAGCGGAGTAGTGCAAGCATGGCATACCAGAAAATCAAGGTTCCGACCGACGGCGCCAAGATCACCGTCAATGCAGACCATTCGCTCAACGTGCCTGACCAGCCGATCATTCCCTACATCGAAGGCGACGGGATCGGCGTTGACGTCTCACCGGTGATGATCAAGGTGGTCGATGCCGCTGTGCAGAAAGCCTATGGCGGCAAGCGCAAGATCGCCTGGATGGAGGTGTACGCCGGCGAAAAGGCCACCCACGTCTACGACCAGGACACCTGGCTGCCGCAGGAAACCCTCGACGCCGTGCGTGACTATGTGGTGTCGATCAAGGGCCCGCTGACCACCCCGGTGGGTGGCGGCATCCGTTCGCTGAACGTGGCTTTGCGCCAGCAGTTGGACCTGTATGTGTGCCTGCGCCCTGTGCTGTGGTTCCAGGGTGTGCCAAGCCCGGTTAAAAAACCGGGGGATGTCGACATGGTGATCTTCCGGGAGAACTCCGAAGACATCTATGCCGGCATCGAATGGAAGGCCGGTTCGCCGGAAGCTGACAAGGTGATCAAGTTCCTCAAGGAGGAAATGGGCGTTACCAAGATCCGTTTCGACCAGGACTGCGGCATTGGTATCAAGCCGGTTTCCCGCGAAGGGACCAAGCGTCTGGTACGCAAAGCCCTGCAATATGTGGTGGATAACGACCGCGAGTCGCTGACGCTGGTGCACAAGGGCAACATCATGAAGTTCACCGAAGGTGCCTTCAAGGACTGGGGCTACGAAGTGGCGCGTGACGAGTTCGGTGCCGAGTTGCTCGACGGCGGGCCGTGGATGAAGTTCAACAACCCCAAGACCGGCCGCGAAGTCATCGTCAAGGACGCCATTGCCGATGCCATGCTCCAGCAGATCCTGCTACGCCCGGCCGAGTACGATGTGATCGCCACGCTCAACCTCAACGGCGACTATTTGTCTGACGCCCTGGCGGCGGAGGTGGGCGGCATCGGTATAGCCCCCGGGGCCAACCTGTCCGACACCGTGGCCATGTTCGAGGCTACCCACGGCACGGCGCCCAAGTATGCCGGGCAGGACAAGGTCAACCCGGGTTCGGTGATTCTTTCGGCAGAAATGATGCTGCGCCACATGGGCTGGACCGAGGCCGCCGACCTGATCATCAAAGGCACCAATGGCGCGATTGCGGCCAAGACCGTGACTTACGACTTCGAGCGCCTGATGGACGGTGCCACGCTGGTGGGAAGTTCGGGCTTCGGCGACGCCATGATCAAACATATGTAAGCGAATGTGAAACGGCCGCTTCTGGTAAAGAAGCGGCCTTTCTTTTCGTTTACCGCTGGCAGGGCAGTCGGTCAGGCGTTGGCCGTGCTGCCCACGGGCTGTGCACTGGCCGG
The DNA here is from genome assembly GCF_009932375.1 of Pseudomonas juntendi. Taxonomy (GTDB): domain Bacteria; phylum Pseudomonadota; class Gammaproteobacteria; order Pseudomonadales; family Pseudomonadaceae; genus Aquipseudomonas; species Aquipseudomonas juntendi. Next base: position 16,623 of record NZ_BLJG01000074.1, on the reverse strand, counting down.
CGCGGGCGCAGCCGCGGATGCACTTCTGATGTTGACGGCATGAAAACCTTTCGGGCCTTGGATGACATCGAAGGTCACGGCCTGGCCGGCCTTGAGCGTCTTGTACCCGTCCATCTGGATGGCTGAATAATGAGCGAACAAGTCGTCGTCCTTGCCCTCTTCATTGACGAATCCATAGCCCTTGGCATTGTTGAACCACTTGACTTTACCGCTTGCCATCCCTATGTCCCTCTGCAAAGGACTCCATCACTGGAGTATCATCCACTTCATCCGCATACGAACCTTGCGAAAAAATCTGGTTGACTGCGCGGATCTTTATCGACCACGGTGGGTTCCTATTGGTTGTAACACCGTTTTGCCGATAGTCAAGGTCATGCAGCGGCTGCACCAATGGCCGTTCGCAGGGTCAACCCACAACCTTAACCTGTCGATGTGATGAAATTCTTTCCATGCATGCACACAGCCAGATTCGACTAACATTCAATCAGGATCGTCCTCAATCGAATGAGGACGATGGCTCCGGTCTGGCGGTTCAGGAAGCCAAGCCGATCCTGCAGGCGCCACCGATGTACAAGGTGGTTTTGTTCAACGATGACTACACACCGATGGATTTCGTCGTCGAAGTGCTCGAGACGTTCTTCAGTCTGAACCGCGAGCTGGCGACCAAGATCATGCTGACCGTCCATACCGAGGGGCGGGCAGTGTGCGGATTGTTTACCCGTGACATCGCCGAAACGAAGGCTATGCAGGTCAACCAATACGCCAGGGAAAGCCAGCATCCGCTACTCTGTGAAATCGAGAAGGACGGTTAATCGCCGACCACTTGGGTATGAGGTGAAGCTATGTTAAACCGCGAGCTCGAAGTCACCCTCAATCTTGCCTTCAAGGAGGCCCGTTCGAAGCGTCATGAATTCATGACCGTCGAACATCTGCTGCTGGCACTCCTGGACAATGAGGCTGCCGCGACCGTTCTGCGCGCCTGTGGCGCCAATCTCGACAAGCTCAAGCACGACCTGCAAGAGTTCATCGATTCGACCACGCCGCTGATTCCTGTCAACGATGAAGACAGGGAAACCCAGCCAACCCTGGGCTTCCAGCGTGTGCTGCAACGCGCCGTGTTCCACGTACAAAGCTCTGGCAAGCGTGAAGTGACCGGCGCCAACGTACTGGTGGCGATCTTCAGCGAACAGGAAAGCCAGGCCGTGTTCCTGCTCAAGCAGCAGAGCGTGGCCCGCATCGATGTAGTCAACTACATCGCCCACGGCATCTCCAAGGTGCCGGGGCATGGCTCGCAATCCGAGAGCGACCAGGACATGCAGGACGAAGAGGGCGGTGAAACCTCTTCTTCCAGCAACCCGCTGGACGCCTATGCCAGCAACCTCAACGAGCTGGCACGTGCTGGCCGTATCGACCCGCTGGTAGGCCGCGAGCAGGAAGTGGAGCGCGTTGCGCAGATCCTTGCCCGCCGCCGCAAGAACAACCCGCTGCTGGTGGGTGAGGCCGGGGTAGGCAAAACGGCGATTGCCGAAGGGCTGGCCAAGCGTATTGTCGATGGCCAGGTGCCTGACCTGCTGGCACAGAGCGTGGTGTACTCGCTCGACCTGGGCGCGCTGCTGGCCGGTACCAAGTACCGCGGCGACTTCGAGAAGCGCTTCAAGGCGCTGCTTGGCGAGCTGCGCAAGCGCCCGCAGGCCATTCTGTTCATCGATGAGATCCACACCATCATCGGTGCCGGTGCGGCGTCGGGTGGGGTAATGGATGCGTCCAACCTGCTCAAGCCGCTGTTGTCTTCGGGTGAAATCCGCTGCATCGGCTCCACGACCTTCCAGGAATTCCGTGGCATCTTCGAGAAGGACCGTGCCTTGGCGCGGCGTTTCCAGAAGGTAGATGTCAGCGAACCCTCGGTTGAAGACACCGTGGGCATCCTGCGCGGCCTGAAAGGGCGGTTCGAAAGCCACCACAATATCGAGTACAGCGACGAAGCCCTGCGCGCCGCCGCCGAGCTGGCCTCGCGCTACATCAATGACCGGCACATGCCGGACAAGGCCATCGACGTGATCGACGAGGCTGGCGCCTACCAGCGCCTGCAGCCGGAAGCCAGCCGCGTCAAGCGCATCGACGTGCCGCAGGTGGAGGATATCGTCGCCAAGATTGCGCGAATTCCGCCGAAGCATGTCAGCAGCTCCGACAAGGAACTGCTGCGTAACCTGGAGCGCGACCTGAAGCTGACCGTTTTCGGTCAGGACCAGGCCATCGATTCGCTGTCCACGGCCATCAAGCTGTCGCGTGCCGGCCTCAAGGCACCTGACAAGCCAGTGGGTTCGTTCCTGTTTGCCGGCCCTACCGGCGTCGGCAAGACCGAAGCGGCCCGGCAATTGGCCAAGGCGCTGGGTGTGGAGCTGGTGCGCTTCGATATGTCCGAGTACATGGAGCGCCATACCGTTTCGCGCTTGATCGGTGCACCGCCCGGCTATGTCGGGTTCGACCAGGGTGGTCTGCTGACCGAGGCGATTACCAAGCAGCCGCATTGCGTGTTGCTGCTCGACGAAATCGAGAAGGCGCACCCGGAGGTCTTCAACCTGCTGCTGCAGGTGATGGACCACGGTACCCTTACCGACAACAACGGGCGCAAGGCCGACTTCCGTAACGTGATCCTGATCATGACCACCAACGCCGGCGCGGAAACCGCGTCGCGGGCCTCGATCGGCTTTACCCATCAGGACCATGCGTCCGATGCGATGGAAGTGATCCGCAAGAGCTTTACGCCAGAGTTCCGCAACCGCCTGGATACCATCATCCAGTTTGGCCGCCTGAGCACCGAAACCATCAAGAGCATCGTCGACAAGTTCCTTATCGAACTGCAGGCGCAGCTCGAAGACAAGCGCGTGCTGCTTGAGGTCAGCGACGAGGCCCGCGGCTGGCTGGCGGCCTCGGGGTATGACGCGCAGATGGGCGCGCGGCCGATGGCGCGGTTGATTCAGGACAAGATCAAGCGGCCGCTGGCCGAGGAGATCCTGTTTGGTGAGTTGGCCGAGCATGGCGGTGTGGTGCACGTCGACTTGCGCGATGGCGAGTTGGTGTTCGACTTCGAGACCACGGCTGAAGTAGCGTGATACATGGGGCTGCAACGCAGCCCCTTACAAACTTGAAGGCATGAAAAAGCCCGGCACTTGGCCGGGCTTTTTCATGGCTGGAGCTTAGCGCGCACGGTAGGTGATGCGGCCCTTGCTCAGGTCATAAGGCGTCAGCTCGACGCGGACCTTGTCGCCAGTGAGAATACGGATGTAGTTTTTGCGCATCTTTCCGGAGATGTGCGCGGTTACGACGTGCCCGTTTTCCAACTCCACGCGGAACATGGTGTTGGGCAGGGTGTCGACGACAGTACCTTCCATTTCGAAGCTGTCTTCTTTCGACATGCAGTTGAGCCCTCGGTGTCCAGTGTTGGCCCGACGCATATCCGCACCGGGCAAAAAAGTGGCGTGGATTATGCCGGAAAACTGTGTGTCAAGCCAATGCTTTCAGTTGAGGGTGACCCAGCGCTGGTTTATCAACAATTCGATGGGCCGATACTGTGTCTTGTAGTTCATCTTCTTGCAGTTCTTGATCCAGTAGCCCAGGTACACCGCCTCCAGATCCTTGCGCAGGGCTTCGCCGATCTGCCAGAGAATGGCGAAACGGCCCAGGCTGCGGCGCTCTTCGTCGGGCTCGTAAAAGGTGTAGACCGCTGACAGGCCATTGGGCAGCACGTCGCACACGGCCACTGCCATCAGCCGGCCGGCCAGGCGAAATTCGTAGAACCAGCAGAAGGGCAGGTCCCGCACCAAGAAGGTGGAAAACTGGTCGCGGCTGGGTGGGTACATGTCACCGTCGGCATGGCGGGTTTCGATATAACGCCGGTACAGCTCGAAGTACTCTTCCTTGAACGCCGGCCGCGCTGCGCTCACGCTGAGGTCGGCATTGCGCTTGAGAATGCGCCGCTGCTGGCGGTTGGGAATGAAGCGGGCCGCGGGGATGCGCGCCGGTACGCAGGCGTTGCAGTTCTGGCAGTGGGGGCGATACAAGTGGTCGCCACTGCGGCGAAAACCCATGTCCGACAAGTCGGCATAGACGTTCACGTCCATCGGCTGGCTGGGGTCGAGGAACAGCGTGGTTGCCTGCTCGTCGGGCAGGTAACTGCAGGAGTGGGGTTGAGTGGCATAGAACTTCAACCGCGCCAACTCTGTCATGATCAACCCCTCGGTGAGACTTTGTTCTAAGTGTAAGCCAGCCAGGGAAAACCGCCTAGGCAACCACCCAGGTCGCGCTGTTGGGCTGGTCGAGGTGGCGGGCCAGGTAGCGGGCGAACTCGGCGCGGCTGATGGCATGGGCGCCGAGGCTGTGCAGGTGGTTGGTGGGCATCTGGCAATCGATCAGTACGAAGCCGGCCTGGCGCAGGTGCTCGACCAGGGTCACGAAACCGACCTTGGAGGCGTTGTCGGCGCGGCTGAACATCGATTCGCCGAAGAACAACTGGCCCATGGCCAGGCCGTACAGGCCGCCGACCAGTTCGCCGTGCTGGCGTACTTCGACCGAGTGGGCAATGCCGCGACGGTGCAGTTCGCAGTAGGCGTTGCGCATGGTATCGGTGATCCAGGTGCCGTCGGCGTAATCGCGGGGGGCGGCGCAGGCGTCGATGACCGCCGGGAAGTCGCTGTCGAAACTGACCTGGTAGCGCCCCTGGCGCATCAGCTTGGCCAGCGAGCGCGATACGTGAAGCTGGTCGGGCAGCAACACCGTGCGCGGGTCGGGTGACCACCACAGGATCGGCTGGCCGTCCTGGTACCAGGGGAAGCAGCCATGGCGGTAGGCCTGCACCAGCCGTTCGGGGCTCAGGTCGCCGCCGGCGGCGAGCAGGCCGTTGGGTTCGTGCAGGGCCTTTTCCAGGGGCGGGAAGGTCAGCGAGTCGCGGGTCAGCCAGGTGAGCATGGTCTATCGTGCGGTGGGGGAGGGGAGCGGGCAGCATGGCGTGCGCGCCCGGCAGGGTCAATGGCTGAGCGCCGGCAGCGGCGGCCAGGGCCGGCACGGCCGCGAAATTCGGGCAATTTCCTGCACATTGATGAAACCACAGGCACCATCCGCTACATTTGCTGTCATACCTGTGCAAAAACACAGCATAAGCCTTTGTCACGAAAGAAAATGCGTGCTCAAATTGCAGGCATGTGAAAGTCGCCCCCGCTTGAGCGCCTTATGGCGCGCCGTCATGGCAGTGGGCGGGCAGTAATGTTAAAAGTAGTGGTTCATTGGCCGCACTGCCGGCCGAGCACTATTGGACGCGCAACACGCGCAGGAATAGACGTGTTTTGAAGAAATCCACCGCAACCCCAGCTCCCTTGCCCGTGCCCCTGTGGCGGCAGCAGCTGCATTATCGCCTCAAGGAAGGTGCGTTGATCGCCGTTGGCGCTCTGTGCCTGTACCTGTGGATGGCGCTGCTGACCTACGACACCTCGGATCCGGGCTTCAGCCACACCGCCACCGTCGACCAGGTGCAGAACGCCGCCGGGCGTGCCGGTGCCTACTTTGCCGACATCCTGTTCATGGTGTTGGGTTACTTCGCCTATATCTTCCCGCTGCTGCTGGCGGTGAAAACCTGGCAGATCTTCCGCCAGCGCCATCAGCCCTGGGACTGGAGCGGCTGGCTGTTTTCCTGGCGGCTGATCGGCCTGGTGTTCCTGGTGTTGTCGGGGGCGGCGCTGGCGCATATCCACTTCCATTCGCCTGCGAGCTTGCCATTTTCTGCCGGCGGCGCCCTGGGCGAGAGCCTTGGCGACCTGGCGCGCAACCTGCTGAACGTGCAGGGCAGTACGCTCATGTTCATTGCCCTGTTCCTGTTCGGCCTGACCGTGTTCACCGACCTGTCGTGGTTCAAGGTGATGGACCTGACGGGCAAGATCACCCTCGACCTGTTCGAACTGGTGCAGGGCGCCGCCAATCGCTGGTGGGAAGCCCGCAACGAACGCAAGCGCCTTGAAGCGCAGTTGCGCGAGGATGAGCCCGTGGTGAAGGCCGCGCCAACGGTCGCCGAGAAACGCGAACCCGCCAAACCGGCGCTGCGTGAGCGCATCTTCAAGCGTGAAGAGGCGCCGGCAGCGGTGGTCGAGCCCCGTGAGCCGACCCTCGGGCGCGAGCCCGTGGCCCCGGCCCGCGAACCGGCCCTGGCCCGCGAGCCGGTGGTGCCGCCCCGCGAGCCAAGCCTTGCCCGTGTGCCGTCGTCCACGCCAACCATCGTGCCACCGGCCGCAGACAAGGCGCCAGAGCCGAGCAAGCGGGTGATGAAAGAGAAGCAGACGCCGCTGTTCATCGACAGCGCCGTGGAGGGCACGCTGCCGTCGATATCCATCCTCGACCCGGCCGAACAGAAGAAGATCGAGTACTCGCCAGAATCCCTGGCCGGTGTCGGTCAGCTGCTGGAAATCAAGCTCAAGGAGTTCGGCGTTGAGGTCTCGGTGGACTCCATCCACCCAGGCCCGGTGATCACCCGTTACGAAATCCAGCCTGCCGCTGGCGTCAAGGTCAGCCGTATCGCCAACCTGGCCAAGGACCTGGCGCGGTCGCTGGCGGTGACCAGCGTGCGTGTGGTCGAGGTCATCCCCGGCAAGACCACCGTGGGTATCGAGATCCCCAACGAAAACCGCCAGATGGTGCGTTTCTCCGAAGTGCTGGCCACGCCGCAGTACGATGAGCAGAAGTCCCCTGTCACCCTGGCCCTGGGCCACGACATTGGCGGCAAGCCGGTGATTACCGACCTGGCCAAGATGCCCCACCTGTTGGTGGCCGGTACCACGGGTTCCGGTAAGTCGGTGGGGGTCAACGCGATGATCCTGTCGATCCTGTTCAAGTCCAGCCCGGAAGACGCGCGGCTGATCATGATCGACCCGAAAATGCTCGAGCTGTCGATCTACGAAGGCATTCCGCACCTGTTGTGCCCGGTGGTCACCGACATGAAGGACGCCGCCAACGCCCTGCGCTGGAGCGTGGCCGAGATGGAGCGCCGCTACAAGCTGATGGCGGCCATGGGTGTGCGTAACCTGGCCGGCTTCAACCGCAAGATCAAGGACGCCCAGGAAGCCGGGGAAATCATCCACGACCCGCTGTACCGCCGCGAAAGCATGGACGACGAGCCGCCGGCGCTGAAAACCCTGCCGACCATCGTGGTGGTGGTCGACGAATTCGCCGACATGATGATGATTGTCGGCAAGAAGGTCGAAGAACTGATCGCCCGTATCGCGCAGAAAGCGCGTGCGGCGGGCATTCACCTTATCCTCGCCACCCAGCGCCCCTCGGTGGACGTGATCACCGGTCTGATCAAGGCCAACATCCCGACCCGCATGGCCTTCCAGGTGTCGAGCAAGATCGACTCGCGGACCATCATCGACCAGGGCGGTGCCGAACAACTGCTGGGCCACGGTGACATGCTGTACATGCCGCCGGGCACCAGCCTGCCGATCCGGGTGCATGGCGCGTTCGTTTCCGACGACGAGGTGCACCGCACGGTCGAGGCGTGGAAGCTGCGCGGCGCCCCAGACTACAACGACGACATTCTCAATGGCGTGGAAGAAGCCGGCAGCGGCTTCGACGGCGGCGGCGGTGGTGGTGATGGCGACGATGCCGAAACCGATGCGCTGTATGATGAAGCGGTGCAGTTCGTGCTCGAGAGCCGTCGTGCTTCCATTTCTGCCGTGCAGCGCAAACTGAAGATCGGCTACAACCGTGCCGCCCGCATGATCGAGTCGATGGAAATGGCCGGCGTCGTTACCCCGATGAACAGCAACGGCTCGCGGGAAGTAATTGCCCCAGGCGGCCCGCGCGACTGATGAACACCCTGCCGGGCGCCAGCGTTGGTGCCCGGCCTTTTCAATGCTCAATGAGGATTCCCATGCGCGCGATTCGCATGCTGTTGGTTTCTGCCCTGACCCTGGGCTCGGTTACCGCTTATGCCGGTGAGCAGGATGTGCAACGCCTGACCCAGTTGCTGGAAAAGTCACAGACCATCGAGGCCAATTTCTCGCAGCTGACCTTGGGCGCCGATGGCACCAGCCTGCAGGAAACCTCGGGCAAGATGACCGTCAAGCGGCCGGGCCTGTTCTACTGGCATACCGACGCACCGCAGGAGCAAGTGGTGGTGTCGGACGGCAAGAACGTCACCCTGTGGGACCCGGACCTGGAACAGGCCACCATCAAGAAGCTCGACGTGCGCCTGAACCAGACCCCGGCGCTGCTGCTGTCGGGTGATGTGTCGAAAATCAGCCAGAGCTTCGACATCACCTCGAAGGAGCAGGGCGAAGTGATGGACTTCACCCTCAAGCCGAAAACCAAGGACACCTTGTTCGACTCGCTGCGCGTGTCGTTCCGCAAGGGCCTGATCAATGACATGCAGCTGATCGACAGCGTCGGCCAGCGCACCAACATCCTGTTCAATGGCGTCAAGGCCAACCAGGCGGTGCCGGACAGCAGGTTCAAGTTCGACATTCCCAAAGGCGCGGACGTGATCAAGGAGTAACCAGAGCTCGCCATGGACCTGTTTCGAAGCGAACCTGTCGCCCAGCCTCTGGCGGCCCGCCTGCGCCCGTCCAACCTGGACGAGTACGTAGGCCAGGAGCACCTGCTGGCGCGCGGCAAACCGCTGCGCGAGGCATTGGAGCAAGGCGCGCTGCACTCGATGATCTTCTGGGGCCCGCCAGGGGTAGGCAAGACCACCCTGGCGCGGCTGCTGGCGCAGTTCTGTGATGCGCATTTCGAAACCGTGTCGGCGGTACTGGCCGGGGTGAAGGAAATTCGCCAGGCGGTGGAGGTTGCCAAGCAGCAGGCAGGGCAATACGGCCGCCGCACCATTCTGTTCGTCGACGAGGTGCACCGCTTCAACAAGTCGCAGCAGGATGCCTTCTTGCCCTACGTGGAAGACGGCACCCTGCTGTTCATTGGCGCCACCACCGAAAACCCCTCGTTCGAGCTCAACAACGCACTGTTGTCGCGGGCGCGGGTGTATGTGCTCAAAAGCCTGGACGAGGCGGCGTTGCGCAAGCTGGTCGACCGCGCCCTCACCGAGGAGCGTGGCCTGGGCAAGCGCAACCTGCGGGTGGGCGACGATGCCTTCAAGATGCTGATGGCCGCCGCAGACGGCGATGGCCGGCGCATGCTCAATTTTCTCGAAAATGCCTCGGACCTGGCCGAAGACGGCAGTGAAATCGACGTCGAGATGCTGCAGAGCCTGTTGGGCGACAGCCGTCGCCGTTTTGACAAGGGCGGCGAAGCCTTCTACGACCAGATTTCCGCGCTGCACAAATCGGTACGCGGTTCCAACCCGGACGGCGCCCTGTACTGGTTCGCGCGCATGCTCGACGGCGGCTGCGACCCGCTGTACATCGCCCGCCGTGTGGTGCGCATGGCCAGCGAAGACATTGGCAACGCCGACCCGCGGGCGCTCGGCTTGTGCCTGGCGGCCTGGGATGTACAAGAACGCCTGGGCAGCCCCGAAGGCGAGCTGGCGGTGGCCCAGGCCATCACCTACCTGGCCTGTGCGCCGAAGAGCAACGCGGTGTACATGGGCTTCAAGACCGCCCTGCGCGAAGCCGCCGAGCATGGCTCGCTGGAAGTGCCACTGCACTTGCGCAATGCGCCCACCAAGCTCATGAAGCAACTGGGTTACGGCGACGAGTACCGCTACGCCCATGACGAGCCCGACGCCTATGCAGCCGGCGAGGACTACTTCCCCGATGCACTCGAGCCGCGCCAGTACTACCAGCCGGTGCCGCGCGGCCTGGAACTGAAAATCGGCGAGAAGCTGCGCCACCTGGCCGACCTGGACCGCAACAGCCCCCGTCAGCGGAGAAAACCATGATTGCCTTGATCGCTGCCGTGAGTGCCGGGGGCGTCGCCGGTACGTTGCTGCGCTTTGCCACCGCCAATTGGGTCACCGCCCACTGGCCACGGCACTTCTATGCCGGTACGCTGGCGGTCAACCTGGTTGGCTGCCTGCTGATCGGCCTGCTCTACGGCTTGTTCCTGCACAAGCCACTGGCGCCGGTCGAGTTGCGCGCCGGCTTGATCGTCGGCTTCCTTGGTGGCCTTACGACTTTTTCCTCTTTTTCGCTCGATACCGTGCGCCTGATGGAAAGCGGGCAAGTACCGCTGGCCTTGGGCTATACCAGTATCAGCGTAGTGGGCGGGCTGCTCGCGACCTGGGCCGGCCTGTCCCTCACCCGTTTCTGAACCAACACCTACCTATAACGAGAGAACGATATGCTCGATTCCAAACTGTTACGCGGCCAACTTCAGGAAGTGGCGGATCGCCTGGCCTCCCGTGGCTTCAGCCTGGATGTCGCGCGCATCGAATCACTGGAAGAACGCCGCAAGGCGGTGCAGACCCGTACCGAGCAGCTGCAGGCCGAGCGTAACGCCCGTTCCAAGTCCATCGGCCAGGCCAAGGCCAAGGGCGAGGACATCGCCCCACTGATGGCCGATGTCGAGCGCATGGCCAATGAGCTGGCGGCCGGCAAGGCCGAGCTGGACGAGATCCAGGCCGAGCTGGACGGCATCCTGCTGACCATCCCCAACTTGCCGGATGCCAGCGTACCGGTCGGTGCCAGCGAAGACGACAACGTTGAAGTGCGCCGTTGGGGCACCCCGCAAACCTTCGATTTCGACATCAAGGACCACGTTGCCCTGGGTGAACTCAGCGGTGGCCTGGACTTCGAAGCCGCCGCCAAGCTGTCCGGCGCACGCTTTGCCGTGCTGCGCGGGCCGATTGCCCGCCTGCACCGCGCCCTGGCGCAGTTCATGATCAACCTGCACACCGGCGAGCACGGTTACGAGGAACACTACACCCCGTACCTGGTGCAGGCCCCAGCGCTGCAGGGCACTGGCCAGTTGCCGAAGTTCGAAGAAGACCTGTTCAAGATCACCCGCGAAGGCGAGGCTGACTTCTACCTGATCCCGACTGCCGAGGTGTCGCTGACCAACCTGGTGGCAGGCGCGATTCTGGATGCCAAGCAACTGCCACTGAAGCTGGTTGCCCACACCCCGTGCTTCCGCAGTGAAGCGGGCGCTTCCGGCCGGGATACCCGCGGCATGATCCGCCAGCACCAGTTCGACAAGGTCGAGATGGTGCAGGTGGTGGAGCCGGCGAAATCGATGGAAGCCCTGGAAGGGCTGACGGCCAATGCCGAGCGCGTGCTGCAGCTGCTGGAGCTGCCGTACCGCGTGCTGGCCCTGTGCACCGGCGACATGGGCTTCGGCGCGGTGAAAACCTATGACCTGGAAGTGTGGGTGCCGAGCCAGGACAAGTACCGTGAAATCAGCTCGTGCTCCAACTGCGGCGACTTCCAGGCGCGCCGCATGCAGGCCCGCTGGCGCAACCCGGAAACCGGCAAGCCGGAACTGGTACACACCCTCAACGGGTCCGGCCTGGCGGTTGGCCGTACCTTGGTTGCGGTGCTGGAAAACTACCAGCAGGCGGACGGCTCGATCCGCGTGCCAGAGGTGCTGAAGCCTTACATGGGCGGCGTCGAGGTCATCCGCTAAATGGATTATCTGCCGCTGTTCCACAAGCTGCAGGGCGGCCGTGTACTGGTCGTCGGCGGCGGTGAGATCGCCTTGCGCAAGGCGCGCTTGCTGGCGGATGCCGGGAGTGTGCTGCGCGTGGTGGCGCCGGACGTCGACGGCCAGTTGGCTGCGTTGGCCCGGGAAGGTGGCGGTGAGGTGCTGGTGCGTGGCTACCAGGCCGCCGACCTGGTCGGGTGCCGGCTGGTGATCGCCGCCACTGACGACCCTGGGCTGAACGCGCAGGTGTCGGCCGATGCGCAGGCCGTCAGCCTGCCAGTCAACGTGGTGGACGCGCCGGCCTTGTGCACGGTGATCTTCCCGGCGATTGTCGACCGTTCACCGTTGGTGATTGCGGTGTCCAGTGGTGGGGACGCTCCGGTGCTGGCGCGTCTGATTCGCGCCAAGCTGGAAGCCTGGATCCCGGCTGCCTACGGTGAGCTGGCCGGGCTGGCGGCGCGGTTCCGGCACAAGGTCAAGTCCTTGTATCCGGACGTGAACCAGCGCCGTGGCTTCTGGGAGACCGTGTTCCAGGGCCCGATCGCCGAGCGCCAGCTGGCCGGGCAGGGCGCCGAAGCCGAACGCCTGTTGCAGGCGATGGTGGAGGGCGCACCGGTGCAGCAGGGGGGCGAGGTGTACCTGGTAGGTGCGGGCCCGGGCGACCCGGACCTGCTCACCTTCCGCGCCTTGCGCCTCATGCAGCAGGCCGATGTGGTGCTGTATGACCGCCTGGTGGCCCCGGCGATCATCGATATGTGCCGGCGTGATGCCGAGCGTATCTACGTTGGCAAGCGCCGCGCTGACCACGCCGTACCGCAGGACCAGATCAACCGCCTGTTGGTTGACCTGGCCCAGCAAGGCAAACGCGTACTGCGCCTGAAGGGCGGCGACCCGTTCATCTTTGGGCGCGGTGGCGAAGAGATCGAAGAGCTGGCCGAGCATGGCATTCCCTTCCAGGTGGTGCCGGGTATTACGGCGGCCAGTGGCTGTTCCGCCTATGGCGGCATTCCACTGACCCATCGCGACCATGCCCAGTCGGTGCGCTTCGTGACCGGGCACCTCAAGGATGGCACCAGCAACCTGCCATGGAATGACCTGGTGGCGCCGGCCCAGACCCTGGTGTTCTACATGGGTTTGGTGGGCTTGCCTACGATCTGCGCAGAGCTGATTCGCCATGGGCGTGCGGCCAGTACCCCGGCGGCCCTGGTGCAGCAGGGTACTACGCGTAACCAGCGGGTGTTCACCGGTACCTTGGCGGACTTGCCGGAGCTGGTGGCCCAGCATGAAGTGCATGCGCCGACCCTGGTGATTGTTGGGGAAGTGGTGCAGTTGCGCGACAAGCTGGCCTGGTTTGAAGGTTCGCAGAACAGCTGAAACCGCCGGGGCCGCTTTGCGGCCCATCGCGACACAAGGCCGCTCCTACACCAAGGCACTGTGCTGTAGGAGCGGCCTTGTGTCGCGATGGGCTGCAAAGCAGCCCCCAGTGCCTCAACCCTGCCAAATCCCTTTACCCACCAACCGCTCCCGATCATGCGGCTGGTTGAAATCCTGCAACGGCCCCTTAGGCACGATCCCGTTCGGGTTGATGGTCTTGTGGCTCATGTAATAGTGCTTCTGGATATGCTCCATATCTACAGTCCCCGCCACCCCCGGCCACTGGTACAGCTCACGCAGCCAGTTCGACAGGTTGTGATAATCGCTGAGGCGCCGCAGGTTGCACTTGAAGTGCCCGTGATACACAGCGTCGAAGCGCACCAGCGTGGTGAACAGGCGCACATCGGCTTCAGTCAGGTATTCGCCCGCCAGGTAGCGATTGCGGCCTAACAGCTCTTCCAGGTAATCCAGTTCGTTGAACACGTCATCGAACGCCGCCTCGTAGGCCTCCTGCGTAGTCGCGAAGCCGGCGCGATAGACGCCGTTGTTCACCGCCGGATAGATACGTTCATTCAGCGCCTCGATGGCCGGACGCAGCGGCGCGGGGTACAGGTCGAGGGTGTTGCCGGTTAACTCGTTGAACGCGCTGTTGAAAATGCGAATGATCTCAGCCGACTCATTGTTGACGATACGTTTCTCTTTCTTGTCCCACAGCACGGGTACTGTCACCCGGCCGGTGTAGTGCGGGTCGTCCTGGGTATAACGCTGATGCAGGTACTGCAGTGCATCGAGGTGATCGCCGCTGGAGCCTTGCTGCTGGTCGAAGGTCCAGCCATGGTCTTGCATCAGCCAGCTCACTACCGAAACGTCGATCAACGGCGCTAGGCCTTTGATGGCGCGGAAGATCAACGTGCGGTGGGCCCAAGGGCAGGCCAGCGACACGTACAGGTGGTAACGGCCGGCTTCGGGGGCAGGCAACGAATGGCGGCGCTGGGCGTTTTCGCGTTTGAAGGTGCCGTCCTTGCCGTTTTCATACCACTGATCATGCCAGCGGCCGTCGATCAAAAGGCCCATGGTGAGCTCCTGGAACAAAGGGTTTGTCGTTGGAGCCCAGTCTAGGCCAGATCGTTCGAAGAAATAGCGCAAAGATCGGGGTGGTGTTATCGACTAAATCGATCTATCACGGTTGTCCCAATAGGCCTGCGCGTTGGTGAAGGCCTGTTCCCGGGTCTGCTCCAGGCCACGCAGTGCCAAGGCCATGGTCGCGATCAGCGCTTTCTCGCCGTAGCTGTCTTGCACTTCGCCACGCCAGAAGGCGAGCAAATGCTCCGGTTGCAGCGTGGCGGGTTTGACGTGACGGCGCTCGCTGAGCGCCGGCCATTCTTCATCCCAGGCTACGCCGGCAGTGGTGCCGTAGAGGTGGCTGATGACGTCCGGGTTGACCTCGATCTCGCCGCCATCGCCCTTGATCACCACGGCATGGTCGCCCAGCAGGCGGCTGGCCTCCCGGTGTACCGCCTGGTAACCGGGGTGGAAGATGCTTTGCAGGCCGCAACGCGCGCCCAGCGGGTTGAGCACCCGCGCCAGGGAGTGGATGGGTGAGCGCAGGCCCAGGGTGTTGCGCAGGTCGATCATACGCTGCAGTTGCGGCGCCCAGTCGTGCAAAGGGAAAAACGCCAGCTGATGCTGGCCCAGGGCGGAGTCGACCGCTGCCCAGTCGCGGCACAGGGGGATATGCAGCAGGCCTAGCAACTGCTCGGTATACAGGCGCCCGGCTGTGTGTGCACCGCCGCCATGCATCAGGATGCGAATACCATTGCCGGCCAGGCATTTGGCGGCCAGCAGGTACCAGGGTAAGTGGCGCTTCTTGCCAGCGTAGGTTGGCCAGTCCAGGTCCACGGCAATGCGCGGGGCCTGCAGGTGGCCGCGTAGCGCTTCGGTGAAGCCGGCCAGCTCTTCGGCGCTTTCTTCCTTGTGCCGCAGCAGCATCAGGAAGGCGCCCAGCTGCGTGTCCTCGACCTTGCCTTCCAGCAGCAGGGTCATGGCAGCACTGGCTTCCTCGCGGGTAAGGCCGCGCGCGCCGCGCTTGCCTTTGCCAAGAATGCGCACGAATTCAGCGAACGGGTGTTCGGCCGGAGTTTCCAGGGTCAGCGGGCGGGCTTGATTCAAGGGTGGCAGGGTCATATGCAATTGGTCGGCTTGGGCAGGCCCGCCAGCTTGGCGGCAAGTTTGGCGGGGGTGCCATTGAACAGGCGGTTCAGGTGCGGGCTATTGCCCTTCTCCGCGCCCAGCTTCAGGGCGGTGTACTTGATCAGTGGGCGGGTGGCCGGGGACAGCTGGTACTCCTGGTAGAACTGTCGCAGCAGTTCGAGGATTTCCCAGTGGTCCGCGGTCAGGGCAATGCCCTCGCGCTCGGCAAGGGCCTCGGCGGCTGCATGGGACCAGTCTTGCAGGTCGACCAGGAAGCCGTCCTTGTCCAGGGCGATCGCCTGATCGGCAACGGTGAGGGTATTCATAGCCAGCTGTTGACCTTGTCGTAGTGCAGCGACAGTTCGACGAACCCGGCGTAGTCCACGGCCTTGGCCAGGTCGTTGCCGACCGCGCGGGCTTGCAGGTCTTCGTCCAGGGCGAACAGGCGCTGGGCCAGGCTGGCGGCTTGCAACTGGCGGTACGCCTCGCTGCCGCTGCGCAGGGCGTACACCGCATCGCCGCACAGCAGCAGGGCGTCGTGCGCGCCAAGCAGGCGCAGGCAACTGGCCAGGCGCTCGTCGCCGAACGGGGAGTGGGCAATTACGTGCAGGGTCGTCATCAGAGCGTTACCACCTGGTCGAAACGGGCGATCAGTGCGGTCAGTGCCGCGTCATCCAGCACTTGCACTGGCAGTGCCAGGCTGTCGGCGGCCAGGCCACGGCGGGTGAGGCTGTGGTTGCAGGCGAACAGTTCTTCGACGCCGAACATCGGCAACGCCTGCAGGTTGGCGGCCAGGTTCTTATGTTGCACGGCGGCAGGTTGCTGGTTTGGCGCCAGCTGGAACACGCCATCGTCGAGGAACAGCATGCCCAGCGGCAGGTCGAACGCGCCACCGGCCAGGGCGATGTCCAGCGCCTCGCGGGCAGATGGGCCGTTCCACGGCGCCTGGCGGCTGATGATCAACAAGGATTTGGCCATTTCAGTCGCCTCCAAAGCAGACAAGGCGGTCGGCGACTTGCGCGGCCTCGTGCAGTTGCCCCAGGCCGGACAACTCCCATGGCTTGGGCAGGTTCACGGCCGGGCGCTGATAGCGGTTGGCCTCGGCCTCGTCGAGCACGCCACGGCGCAAGGCGGCGGCGATGCACACCACGGCATCCAGCTGGTGGGTCTCGATAAAGGCACGCCACTGCGCGGCCACGTCCACTTCATCCTGGGGCGCGACCACGTTGGCCGAGGCACTGTATACCCCGTCCTGATAGAAGAACAGCCGGGCAATCTCATGCCCGCCGGCCAGCACCGCCTCGGCATAGCGCAAGGCGCGCCGCGAGGAGGGCGCATGGGCCGGGGAGAACACCGCGATAGCGAATTTCATGGGTAACTCATGCAAAGGAATACCGCCATGATAAAGCAAAAAAGCCCGCGCCCGCTTGTGCATGCGGGCGCGGGCTTTTGTAGGAGGCCTTGTGTCGCGATGGGCTGCAAAGC
>NZ_BLJG01000073.1 GCF_009932375.1 Pseudomonas juntendi | reverse complement strand
GCAGCGAGGGCTTCACTGCTGGGTGGGGGCGCGCTGTCCGCTGCTGCCTTGTTGGGTAACGGGCTGTAGAACGACTTGTAGTTGAAGTTGAGTGTCAGGAAAAACAGCGCGGTCAGGAAGAACGGAAAGCCCACCAGGAACCAGGTATAGAGCTTCTGGCTGGACTCGCTGAGAAAGGGCAGTGTGGCCAGGGCGGAGGCTTCGATGATCCCGGCGAAGATGGCAATGATCGTCAGCGGGGCGACAGGTTGTGCTTGGGTCATGGTGGCTGCCTCCAGCGGTTTTGCCCATCTTTGCCTTACTGCGCCGGGCAACTAAAGACTGGACTGCTTCCCGGTGCGCGACAACGGGCAAAGTCCCTGATCCACGCTTCACGCCGAAGTCGGGAAGGGGTGTTTAAGCCCATGACAGTCTGTGCTCAAAGTGCAACTGGCCACCGGGTACACGCCTGTAATCGGTAATAAGGAATTTGTTTGTTACAACCATAGTCGCGATGTGTAGGAAGTTTCCGCAACTATTGTAGGTTTTGTCTGCACATGAGTTTCGTCGGCAAATCGCCGCGCCATCGGTCGTTCTGTCAGTTATCTTGGCGTGCCAAAGCCACAACAGTGAATGAATGGATGTCGCATGAATAAAGTGCTTATCGTTGATGATCATCCGGTCATACGCCTTGCCGTGCGCATGCTGATGGAGCGGCATGGGTATGACGTCGTGGGGGAGACCGACAATGGGGTGGCTGCATTGCAGCTGACGCGGCAACACCTGCCGGACATCGTGGTGCTGGATATCGGTATTCCGAAGCTGGATGGCCTGGAGGTGATTGCCCGCATGGCCAGCTTCAGCCCAGGCAGCAAGGTGCTGGTACTGACGTCGCAGGCACCCGGCAATTTTTCGATGCGCTGCATGCAGGCGGGGGCGGCGGGTTATGTATGCAAGCAACAGGAACTTACCGAACTGTTGAGCGCAATCAAGGCAGTGCTCTCGGGCTACAGCTACTTCCCCAACCAGGCCCTGCACGCGGCCCGGGGCAGGGGCACGGGCAGCGAGGTGGACATGGTCAACCGCCTCTCGGCCCGGGAAATGACCGTGTTGCAACAGTTAGCGCGCGGCCGTTCGAACAAGGAAATTGCCGACAGCATGTACCTGAGCAACAAGACGGTCAGTACCTACAAGTCACGCCTGCTACTCAAGCTCAATGCACGGTCGCTGGTAGACCTGATCGAGTTGGCGCAACGGCAAGGCCTGAGCTGAGCACAGGCCATGAAGCCTCCGGGCAGGAGGCTTTGCCAAGGTAGGGCTACAGGTCGTAATCGAAATCGGCCAGTTGTTTCTGCAGGCGCCGTTCTTCGAGCAAGTTGTCGATGGTGCGGCGTTTGCTGAGGTTGGTTTTTGCAGATTCCACCGGGGGCTCCGCGTCATCTTCTACGGCAACAAAATCATCTTCGATCGACAGGTCGTCTTTATCGGTACTCATGAGTCGCTCCAAGCCAAGGGGCCGTTGGCCGACCTTATAACCAGAAAGCAGGCGCTGGTAAAAAAGATTTTTTCAATCGCCTGCAGTGGTTTTCAGCTATCCGCTCAATCGTCAGAAGTTTTGTGCTTGTACTCGCACAGGTCTTCAATCCTGCAGCTGCCGCATCTTGGCTTGCGTGCCTGGCAAACATAGCGGCCATGGAGAATCAGCCAGTGGTGGGCGTCCAGCAGGTAGTCCTTGGGTACGAACTTGACCAGTTTCTTTTCCACTTCCAGCACAGTCTTGCCCGGCGCTATGCCCGTGCGATTGCTGACCCTGAAAATATGCGTATCGACGGCCATGGTCGGCTGGCGGAACGCCGTGTTCAGCACCACGTTCGCCGTCTTGCGGCCGACACCTGGCAGTGCCTCCAGCGCTTCACGGGTTTGGGGTACCTGGCTACCGTGACGCTCGATCAGTAAGCGGCAGGCTTCGATGACGTTCTTGGCCTTGCTGTTGTACAGCCCGATGGTCTTTATGTATTCGCTGAGGCCTTCGACGCCCAGGGCATAGATGGCCTCGGGGGTGTTGGCGACGGGGAACAGGCGCGCCGTAGCCTTGTTGACGCCGACGTCGGTCGATTGCGCGGACAGTGTCACTGCCACCAGCAATTCAAATGGCGTGGTGTAGGCCAGTTCGGTTTTCGGGTCAGGGTTGTCTTCATGCAGCCTGCGAAAAATCTCCAGGCGTTTGGCGGCGTTCATGAATCAGAGCTTTCCTTGATGGCGCGCACAGGCCGGGATTGCCCCGGCCCGCCGCAGAAGCCAACGGGGCTGCCAGGCAGCCCCCACGGTCAATTACTTGATGCGCTGGCCTGGCTTGGCGCCGCTGTCCGGGCTCAGCAGGTAGATCTCTTCACCACCAGGGCCTGCCGCCATGACCATCCCCTCGGACACGCCAAAGCGCATTTTCCGCGGTTTCAGGTTGGCGACCATCATGGTCAGGCGGCCTTCGAGCTTGGACGGGTCCGGGTACGCCGACTTGATGCCGGAGAACACATTGCGGCGTTCGTCCCCGATGTCCAGGGTCAGCTGCAGCAGCTTGTCAGCCCCCGCCACGGCTTCGGCCTTGACGATCAGTGCCACACGCAGGTCCACGGCGGCAAAGGTGTCGAACTCGATTTCTGCCGACAGCGGGTCCTTGGCCAGCTCGCCGTTGCCTGCCGGGGCCTTGGGTTCGGCGGCCAGCAGGTCTTCCTTGCTGGCGGCGACCATGGCTTCGACCTTGGCCAGCTCGATACGGCTCATCAGTGCCTTGAACGGGTTCAGCGTGTGGTTTTCCAGGCGCGACAGGTGGTCGTCCCAGGTCAGCGGGGCCACGTTGAGGAAGGCCTCGGCGTCGGCAGCCAGCAGCGGCAGTACCGGCTTGAGGAAAATCACCAACTGGCGGAACAGGTTGATGCCCTGGGCGCAGATCGCCTGCACTTCGTCCTGCTTGCCCTCCTGCTTGGCCAGGGACCACGGCGCCTTGTCGGCGATCCAGGCATTGGCACGGTCGGCCAGCGCCATGATTTCGCGCATGGCGCGGCCGAAATCGCGGCCTTCGTAGGCCTCGGCAATGGACGGGGCGGCAGCCAGGAAGGCTTCGGTCAGTTCAGGCGCGGCATCACCGCCAACCATCACGCCCTGGTTACCCTTGTGGATGAAGCCGGCACAGCGGCTGGCGATGTTGACCACCTTGCCAACCAGGTCAGAATTGACCTTCTGCACGAAGTCTTCCAGGTTCAGGTCTAGGTCGTCGACGCCGCGGCCCAGCTTGGCGGCGTAGTAATAGCGCAGGTACTCTGGCTGCAGGTGGTCGAGGTAGGTACGGGCCTTGATGAACGTACCCCGCGACTTCGACATCTTGGCGCCGTTGACGGTCAGGTAACCGTGCACGTTGACGGCGGTCGGCTTGCGGAAGCCCGCGCCTTCAAGCATGGCTGGCCAGAACAGGGCGTGGAAGTTGACGATGTCCTTGCCGATGAAATGGTACAGCTCGGCTTTGGAGCCCTCGCGCCAGAACGCATCGAAGTCCAGTTCCGGGCGGCGCGCGCAAAGGTTCTTGAAGCTGGCCATGTAGCCGATAGGCGCATCGAGCCATACATAGAAGTATTTGCCCGGCTCACCCGGAATTTCGAAACCGAAGTACGGCGCGTCACGGGAGATGTCCCATTCCTGCAGGCCGGAGTCCAGCCATTCGGCCAGCTTGTTGGCGACCGCGTCCTGCAGCGTGCCGCTGCGGGTCCACTGTTGCAGCATGGCCTGGAAGTCGGGCAGCTTGAAGAAAAAGTGCTGCGAATCGCGCAATACCGGGGTGGCCCCGGAAATGGCCGACTTGGGGTTCTTCAGTTCGGTCGGTGCGTAGGTGGCGCCGCATTTCTCGCAGTTGTCGCCGTACTGGTCTTCGGCCGCGCACTTCGGGCAGGTGCCCTTGATGAAGCGGTCGGCCAGGAACATGCCCTTTTCCGGGTCGAAGTACTGCGTCACCGAACGGGTGGCAATGTGCCCGGCCTCACGCAGGCGCGTGTAGATGAGGCTCGACAGCTCACGGTTTTCTTCGCTGTGGGTGGAGTGGAAGTTGTCGAAGTCCACCAGGAAGTCGGCGAAGTCGCTGCTGTGTTCGGCCTGGACGTTGGCAATCAGCTGTTCCGGGGTGATGCCTTCCTTTTCCGCGCGCAGCATGATGGCCGAGCCGTGAGCGTCGTCGGCGCAGACGTAAATGCACTGGTTCCCGCGCAGCTTCTGGAAGCGTACCCACATATCCGTCTGGATGTACTCCAGCATATGGCCAAGGTGGATCGATCCATTGGCATAGGGCAGGGCGCTGGTGACGAGAATCTGGCGTGGCTCGGACATGGTGGCTCGGCTACTTATCTGGCTCGGGGTAAAAATGAGGGTGATCGGCCACTATAAAGGGCTGGCGAAGATATTTCACCCCGCAAGCGCATCTGCCGATGATTGACGGGTTAGGATAGGCGCCTGTTTTACATTCAGTTTGCCAATGGGAGTCTCCATGAGTGCCGTCACCCGTGCCGCCATCGAAGGCGTGCTTCGCCAGTACACCGACCCCTACCTGAACCAGGACCCGGTCAGCGCCGGTTGCGTGCGCGCCATCGATATCCAGGGCGGGCACGTCAGCGTGCAGTTGCAGTTGGGCTATGCCGCCGGGCTGTTCAAGAACGGCTGGGCCCAGGTGCTGCAGACCGCCATCGGCAACCTCGAGGGCGTCAGCGGCGCCCAGGTGTCGATCGACTGCGTGGTTGCCGCGCACAAGGCCCAGGCCCAGGTGCCGGCCATGGCCAACGTCAAGAACATCATCGCCGTGGCCTCGGGCAAGGGCGGCGTGGGCAAGTCGACCACCGCCGCCAACCTGGCCCTGGCGCTGGCCCGCGAGGGTGCCCGGGTGGGTATTCTGGATGCCGACATCTATGGCCCCAGCCAGGGCGTTATGTTCGGTATCGCCGAAGGCACCCGCCCGCAGATTCGCGAACAGAAGTGGTTTGTGCCGATCAAGGCGCATGGCGTGGAAGTGATGTCCATGGCGTTCCTGACCGACGACAACACGCCGATGGTCTGGCGTGGCCCGATGGTCTCGGGTGCGCTGCTGCAGTTGGTGACCCAGACCGCGTGGGACGACCTGGACTACCTGGTGATCGACATGCCCCCGGGCACCGGTGACATCCAGCTGACCCTGGCCCAGAAGGTGCCGGTGGCCGGGTCGGTGATCGTTACCACACCACAGGACCTGGCCTTGCTCGATGCCCGCAAGGGCGTGGAAATGTTCCGTAAGGTCAACATCCCGGTACTGGGCGTGGTCGAGAACATGGCCGTGCACATCTGTTCCAACTGCGGCCATGCCGAGCACCTGTTCGGCGAAGGCGGTGGCGAGAAACTGGCCAGCCAGTATGGCGTCGATCTGCTGGCCTCGCTGCCACTGTCGATGGTCATCCGCGAGCAGGCCGACAACGGCAAGCCGACCGCCATTGCCGAGCCGGAAAGCCAGATTGCCATGGTCTACCAGGAACTGGCGCGCCAGGTAGGGGCGCGGATCGTGCTGCAGGAAGCTGCAGCGCCGGCGATGCCGAGCATCACCATCAGCGAAGATTGACCTGAGAGCGAGCCCGAGCGTTCGCAGAGGCCATCGGCATCAAAGCCAAAACCGATGCTATCGATGCCGAAGTGTTGGCCCATTACGCTGAAGTCATTCCAGATCAGCCCACCCTGCGGATCAGTCCGGAGCGTGCGCTTCTTAGGGAGTTGCTGCAGCAACGTGATCGACTGGTTCAGCAGCGCGATGATGACCTGAGGCGCTTGAGCTAGGCGCAGTCCACCGTTGGACTCGAAGATCACACGG
>NZ_BLJG01000072.1 GCF_009932375.1 Pseudomonas juntendi | reverse complement strand
ACTATCCTGACGCGGCGGGCGCTCTTCAACGCTGAGTTCGGTATAAGACATAGGGGCAGCACCGTACCGGAAAGGTCAGGTGTTGCACTCAGTTTTTGCCGCCGCCCTTTTTCGCGGGATTGCAGCCAAATGGCGCCTTACTTGACTACTCACTTGTAGTATCCATTCGCCGTCATTTGCATTCGATCTGACGTAGTATTTTCATACAGGATGACCACCTCAATGCCGCCGCGCCTTGATGAGTAGTCAAAGCCAACGCACATCGCAGCTAAGGAACGCCATGCGAGTAATGATTCTGGAAAATGACGCTTGGTGTGCAGACCTACTCAAACAGATCGTGCTGAGTATTCGTCCCGGCGTCCAGGTCGATCGGTTCACCCGAGTCCAGAATGCGATTGAGGCCTGGCAGCTTGCTCCCTACCAATTGGTCTTGACCGAATGGAATCTATCCGATGCCACCGGCATCAATCTGCTGAAAAATATCCGCCGGGAGGATCGCCGCACGCCTGTGGTCATCGTTACCGGTCATTCGGATCGGGCTAGTGTCCTAGCGGTTCGCACTCTGGGTGTTAACGCCTTCATCACCAAGCCGTTTCAAGTCCCGCGTGTCATCGAGTACCTTGCGAAGTTGATTCCACAGCCTGACGCAGCCACCAACAGCCCGCTCTTGGGGGAGGACTTGATCGCGTACCTTGCCGGGAAAGATGCCGGTGAACTCGACATGCCGTTGATCGGCAATGTAAGGGAGCAGTTGTTGAGCTGTCTCAAAGGAGAGGAGCAAGATCTGCGTGAACTCGCGGAGTCCTGGCGACATGACCCTGCCCTATGCGCCAAATTGATTGCCGTCGCCAACAGTAGTGCCTATAACAATGGTGGCCGGCCCTGCCTCAACCACATAGAAGCTCTACGCAAGCTTGGCGTGCAGACTTGCCTTAATTTGGCCATGGGGATGGCCTTGCGACAGTACACCGAACAGGCAAGCCCCCTACTTCAACTGAAAATCCAAAGTCAGTTGGACGAAATCGAACGCCTCAGTGATCGAACGCTAGCCTTATCGAGGCAGTGCCGCATAGATCCAGCCCCTCTGCACACCGCAGCGCTGCTCCATCGGATGGGCGAGCTCTGTGTGCTCCACCTCACTCAAATCTGGGAAAATAGCGGCTATATCATTGATGATAACCAGATAATGCAGGGTATTGCCGAATTCAGCGGCCCTTTTGCCATTAGCCTAAAAGCCCATTGGGGCTTGCCCATGCCTCTGCGCGAATTGATCGGCGCAGTTTATGTATTGCCACCGGCACAGGTACGGCGCGAGCAGGTGG
This sequence comes from Pseudomonas juntendi, assembly GCF_009932375.1. Classification (GTDB taxonomy): domain Bacteria; phylum Pseudomonadota; class Gammaproteobacteria; order Pseudomonadales; family Pseudomonadaceae; genus Aquipseudomonas; species Aquipseudomonas juntendi. The sequence goes on along the minus strand of NZ_BLJG01000072.1, from coordinate 48,608 downwards.
TGATGCGCCTGGCAGCTGCAGAACTTCAAGGAGAAGAGCTCTCGACGATTGAGCGGCTAAAGAGACTGGCGGGGTTGGCTTAGCCCAATTGCGCTGGGAACCCTTGCTCGTGACCGACCTTTCGATAGGTCTGATCATCAATCGATCCTCTGCCAGCCACACTCAAGCTTCGCTCACCACAAGTGGGTTTTGCAGACGGTGAACCCGTCGCATGGTCACCATGCTGGTGCGCACCGACTCGAAAAATGATATCAATGAGCCAGGTTCACGAGGGTGATCGTTTTCGGGCAAATAGCCGCTATCTATATATGGATATTATCTATTAATGATTAAGCTTATTCCTGCTAGTGAGCTTTGCCTCGGCATGTATGTCCATGATTTCAGCGACTCAGGAATGGATCCAACTTTTTGGAAAGGACGATTCCTGATCCAGACCTCCTATGATCTGAGACGCATCAAAGACTCGGCTGCTCATGAGGTGTGGATTGATGTCGGCAAGGGGATAGATGTCGCGTTCGGGCGACTTGAAGCGCCACATCTTTCGACCGTAGGGGGTACGGCGGCGCGAGACTTGACGACGTTAGCGGCTGAGTTGCCTCAAGCCCAAAAGCTCTGTGCGGAGGCCAAAATGGCCGTGGTCGCGATGTTCCGCACGGCGCGTATGGGCCAGCCGTTAAAACTGGCGCGTGTTGGCGAACTGGTTGCGGAGTTCTCTGATTCCGTGTTGCGTCACCCCAGTGCCCTGATCAGCCTGGCTCGCCTGAAAACCGCCAACGACTACACGTACATGCACTCGGTGGCGGTCAGCGCGCTCATGATCGCCCTCGCTCACGAGCTGAAACTGAGTCAAGATTTAGTACTTGAGGCAGGCATCGCAGGGCTGTTGCACGACATCGGTAAAATCGCGATCCCAGAAGCAATTCTCGACAAGCCTGGAAAACTCACTGACGAAGAGTTTGACGTTATACGCAAGCATCCGAAAGCTGCAATCAACATCCTGACCGACAATGAGTACGTCAGTGATTTGGTGCTGGATGTATGCCTTCACCACCACGAAAAATACGATGGCAGTGGCTACCCCCATCGACTTGCCAGCGAGCAAATCAGCCTATTTTCGCGCATGGGAGCGGTGTGCGATGTGTTCGATGCGTTGACATCGACACGCCCTTACAAACCCGGTTGGGATCCCGCCGAGGCCATCCATCAGATGGCGACGTGGCAAGGCCACTTCGATACTGAAATATTGCACGCCTTCATTAGAACAATCGGTATCTACCCGGTGGGGGCTCTGGTTCGACTGGAAAGTGGGCTGCTGGGCGTCGTGATGGAGCAGCATGAAAAATCGCTGTTGACACCACAGGTCAAGGTATTTTTCTCAACGCATTCTAATCTACCCGTTCCTCATGAAATCATTGACCTCGCCAAATTAGTAGGGCGTGAAAAAATCATTAGCCGAGAGAGTCCAGCGAAGTGGAGCTTTAGTCAGCTCGATTTACTCTGGACGGGTCTATCGACCTCCGCCGGTCTGACTTTTTCTGAGTAGGTATAAATTCCAAGACAACCCTCCGCAGAGAACTCGCAGTGTTAGCCAAGCTATTCGATGACCTGCTGGAAAACGACGCCGTGCGCGGCCCTGGGCAACCATCAAGCCAAAGCGCTGTTGGAAGCATTGGATGAGTGCTCTCCGAAAGGCTGACTCCATCAGCCGATTCTGGCGGTTCTGCTCAATCACGGCTTGTGCCATGAGGAAACCACCCAGCTCCGCATTGAGGACGTCCCGCATCTGCGCACCCACACAGCAAGGGCGGCAATTGTGTCGCTATTCCCAGTCAGCGACACGGCCGTGACTATTTAAAGTCGTTTGGTCACACTCCTGGAGCAGGAGATTCGCCCGCGACAGAGCGTAGTGGGGGGCATGCCGAGACAAAGGAAAATTAGGACATTTTCGTCGCAAGCGGATGATCTATAAAGTTTTTAGCGTAAACCACTCTAGGCTTTATTGATGGATGGGCGTAGACATCGACCTATCCTCGCACGCCCGGCCGTCAATTTATCCAGCGCTCGATAGAGCGTTGAGCGATGCACAGCCTGATAGGCCGCACTCGGTCCGATTACCGATAGAGCCCGCGCTCTGCAGTGTGATCAAACTCAATCCGCCAAGCCATAACGCTTCATCACATCCTCTAAGGGTACCGACTCCGAGCGCCCCTCCCGGGTTACCCAGCAGGCGCTGTTCCTCTAGATACAGGTCTTCCAGATCATCCAGGTGCGCCACGATGGCTTCCCGGGCATAAAAGGTTTTGGTTCTGCCGGTGGCTTTGGCAAGGTTTTCCAGCTCCGAAGGCAGTCGAATAACAACCATGACCAAACTCCATAGTTAGAGGTTGCTACCGGCCTCAGCCCACTTTAGGCGATGGAAGTCGAAAGACTGCTGCAACTTCGGCTTTACGATGCGAAAGTATGGCGAGACGTCGAAGTCGCGTGGCACGAACAGGCTGTAGTTGCGGATGTGTAACAGCTCGCGACGCGCCTGTTCTACCGCCGGATGCAGGGGATCGCTGCTGTCGATCTCCGGCAGGATGGGGTAGTGGATTGACTCGAAAGCCTGTGCCAGCAGCGTCGAACAGATCGCACGGGTGGGAGAGCCACTGCCAAACGCGATCATCCGCCGCTTCAGTCGCCCAGGTAGTGGTGGCCTTATCAGGTAGCGGGCAAGATCGAACAGGTTGCGCAGATCGTAGCCCTGTCCAAGCCGCACGCGCACGAAATCCAGCAACGCCGCGAGGTCGGTCTCATCCAGCCCGACCGGGCGGCAGATGCGAGTGTGCTGGTCCAGGAAGTCCGCCAGCGGCACTAGGTGCACGCCAGCCACTACATCGGCTTCGATCAGCGCGCGCACCGGCTCGCTAGCGCCGGGCATAGGAGCCAGGCGGTCGCCGACGTAGAGTGCTGCGTGCGACCAGGTGGACTGGGTCAGGTACTTGATCGCGCTGGAGAGGCGGCTGGTGCCCTCTACCAGTAGCACGTCGCCCACACGCAGGGTGGCGGCGAGGTGTTCCGGCGGGAAAGCCGGCAGCTGGCTGTGGCCTGGGCGCGGCCGCGTCAGGTGGGCGGCCAGGCGAAGGCCAAGGGCATGTAACAAGGACATCATTTGCTCCAGGTTGGGCTGACGATAAGGCCAGCGCAAAGCCACGGGACAGGCTCACTTCGTCAGGCCGAGCACGTCCTCTGCGCTATGGTCCAACATGGAGTTCCATTGCTCCCTAAAACCCCGATTTCGCCTTCGGCCTGCTCGATCAAACTCGTATTACCTTGACCCCAACGAGAAAAATTTCAAATTCCGAATCACTAATTTGGCCGACCGGACCAAAGCCCAGCGCTCTGAAGTAGGTTGATTGGCTGACCCATTGCGTCATGCCATTCATGGCATCCAATGACGTTTGACTCGCCGACTCAGTGATCGTGTATCGACACCCAGATTTGTCTACTGCTTCAAAGCAATCTATTTCTTGAACGCGAGTAGCCACTTCAATGACTTCCATATCGGCTGCAGAAATTAAACGATAGCACTGCTACACCGCGACGCTACTCAGCGGGCCTTATGCTTCAGTCATGCCCAAGTACGGAAACGAGCGCATGGCGTTCTTTCGCCGCCCGCTCAACAATCTCGATTTGGATCATAGCTTTTCGCCATTACCTTGACCTGCTCAGACTGTAGTTGTAACGGCTTGCAATCGAAAATAGCCGCGCTCGCAATCAACGCGATTTTCGGCTCAGATTATCTGCGACTGACGGAGCCCTCTGGCTCAGATTAGCTGCGACTGAACATCCTCTCCAAAGCCCCTAATCAACCGGTAAGCTGCTTGATGCGCTCCGCCAAGCGTGTGAATGCCTCGTTCGTGTAGTCCCGCACCTTGGATTCTGCTCCCTGTGCACGTAGGGAGGTCTTGAAGTCGGGGGCGATAGAGAAAACGGACAAAATCCGCTAAGCGTGCGGCCTGTCAGGTTGAGGCCATAGAGGCTGCCGGCGAAGCGTCAGAAAATGCAGGGTTCGGCCCTATCCTGACGTTGCGCAGGGTGCCGGACGTGTTCTTATTGCGTATGCGGTCTGGCGGTCAAATCAACTCCCAGTGCCCGCATCACTACCAGCATGGTTTTCAGTGTAGGGTTCCCGCGTTCGCTGAACGACTTGTAAAGCTGCTCTCTGGCCAGCCCCGTTTCCTTGGCCAGCTCGGTCATCCCCTTGGCGCGGGCAACCACTCCCATAGCCTTAGCGATATAGGCGGCGTCTCCAGTGTCCAGGGCGTCCGCGATGAACACCGCTATCGCCTCTGGACTGTCCAGCGCTTGCGCGGGATCGTAGTCATAAATTGGCTCGGTCATTGCGGTTTCCACTCATTTGCTAGGCGTTTCGCCGTTTCTATGTCCCTGGTCTGGCTGCTCTTGTCTCCACCACATAGCAGGATGACGATTTCTGTCCCGCGCTGCTGGAAGTAAACCCGATAGCCTGGGCCATAGTGAATCCTCAACTCGCTTACTCCCCGGCCGACTGGTGACACGTCGCCGGGTAGACCATTCGCCAAGCGGAAGATGCGAGCGGCAATTGCGGCCTTTGCCCGCTGATCCTTTTGTATTTTATAAATCACAAAAGGTCAATCAAATGCGGGCTTCGCGTACGGTTTTTCCCGAATTCTGCGGGCTCCCCGTATCAACCTTACCGGCGGTTACGCCTGGCGGCAGAGCCGCAGGCAGGAGGGCGTAAAGTTCCGAGCGCTTCGGAAGCTATATAATTACTTAGAAATCAACTACTTATGGAGTCGCTTGTGCAGTCCACGGTGGAGTTTTTGCTTGATCTCGGCATACCCCACTTACGGGTCAATGTCGCCTAAGTTATACATTGGGCACAAAAAATCGGTTTATAGTGGCTTATTGATATTTTCGCGCGGCTTCGCCACGTACGCTAAGGATGGGAGTTTTATGCTTCTGAGCAGCTACAACAATGTCCTCGTCACTTTCTCTATGATTGTCGCCATTCTTGCCTCTTACACGGCCCTCAACATGGCCAGTCGAGTGTCCAGCTCTACGGGGAGAGCATCCGCGTTTTGGCTGATCGGTGGCTCGTTCGCCATGGGGTTCGGTGTCTGGTCAATGCACTTTATCGGCATGCTCGCTTTCAATCTTCCCATTTCCCTGGGCTATGACATCCCGCTCACACTCCTGTCGCTGCTGATCGCCATTGCCTCATCGGCCTTTGCGCTCTGGCTGGTTTGCCAGAAGGATCTGCCTTGGGCTCGCTTGGCTCTAGGTGGCCTGTTGATGGGTAGCGGCATTGCGGCCATGCACTACACCGGCATGGCTGCCATGTTGATGACGCCGAGTGTGATCTATATTCCCTGGATATTTGCCCTGTCCATTGTCATTGCGGTTCTTGCCTCAGGGGCGGCCCTGTGGATCGCCTTCCAACTGCGCAAAGACTCAAAAAAGGCTACCTATGCCCGTATCGGGGCGTCGCTGGTAATGGGTTGTGCCATCCTCGGCATGCACTACACCGGCATGGCTGCTGCGCAGTTTCCTGTCGGAAGCTTCTGCGGGGCGGCAAACACCGGCATCGATACCAAGTGGCTGGCAGTGCTGGTGATTGTGGTGAGTCTGGCGGTATTCGCTATTGCCTTAATCATTTCCATGCTGGATGTGCGTACCAAGTTGCTAGCGACCTCACTTGATCGGGCCAACAGTGAACTGGTTCAGCTGGCATTGCACGACAACCTAACCAAGCTGCCCAATCGCTTCCTGCTGGATGATCGCCTAGAGCAAGCCATTCAAAAAGCTGCACGGGAAAAGCGTCATTTTGCGGTGCTATTTATGGATCTGGATGGTTTCAAGGCCGTCAACGACCTGTACGGGCATCACGTCGGCGATCTTTTGCTGATCGAGGTCGCACAGCGGATTCTCGACACCCAACGCAGCGAGGACACGGCGGCGCGGCTAGGAGGCGATGAGTTTGTCTTGTTGATTGATACGGGGGAGCCCGAAGATGCGGCGATGCTAGCGCAAAGGCTGATCGAGAACATTGGTAATGCCTATCACATCGGCCGCAATAACCTGCACGTCTCAGCCAGTATTGGTATTGCCTTGTTCCCCAATGATGGTCTGACCGCGCATGAGTTGATGGTTAACGCGGATGCCGCGATGTACCACGCCAAGGAAATAGGACGTAGTGGCTACAGCTTTTTCGAAAAGACGATGAACACCAATGCCCATCAACAGATGCAACTTCAACACGATCTGCATCAGGCGCTGGATCGATGCGAATTTGTCCTGCACTACCAACCGAAAATGCTTGCTCCCAATGGCCCGATGATCGGGGTCGAAGCGTTATTGCGCTGGCAAAGCCCGGATCACGGTCTGGTCCCGCCAGACAGTTTCTTGCCACTCGCGGAAAGGACCGGTCTGATCATACCCATTGGCAACTGGGTGATCGACGAAGCGTGCCGCCAGATGCGCGAATGGCACGACGAGGGGCATCAGGACTGGAGCATTGCGGTCAACCTGTCCACGGTTCAACTGGGGCAATTCGGCTTGGTCAATATTGTACGCATGGCCTTGGAGCGTCATTCATTGGATGCTCGTCATCTCGTTCTTGAAGTCACCGAGTCCACCGCCATGCGCAATGCCGAGGCCAGTTTGGTAGTCCTGAAAAAACTAGCAGAACTGGGGGTGAGCATCTCCATCGATGACTTCGGGACGGGCTACTCCAGTCTGCTCTATCTTAAGCGCCTACCGGCCAATGAACTGAAAATCGACCGAGGCTTTGTCACCGAGTTGGCTCAGGGCAATGACGATGCGGCAATTGTTTCGGCGATTATTGCGCTGGGCCAAACACTGGGGCTGAAGATTGTGGCCGAAGGGGTGGAGACGGCAGAACAGCAAGAGTTGCTTACCCGACTAGGCTGTCATACGTTGCAAGGCTATTTGCTTGGCCGTCCTTTACCCGCAGAACTGCTGGTCAAAAGTCTGACTGCAACACCGATTGCCGAGACTACAGCGACTGCTTGATGCGCTGTAGGGAGCAAGCCGACGTTTTGCAAGGAGCCCGCAGGATGCAGGCCAGCTCGCGCTAGGGGTGGTGCCGGCCCGCGGACAGCTCCGCTCGTGCACAAACAGCCGATTGTCGTCACTGGCTGCCTGTCCGGCGCCACAGGCTGTACAGCGCAGATAGATTCCGGTCAGCAGCCAGTGCCGCGAATGCTCCGCACCTGCTGACCAAGTGCTGAGGGCCCGCCGCTAGCCTCTCAGAGGCAATGACGGAAGCCCGCAGAATTCGGAAAAATCGTACGCGTGCGGCAATTGAGGGACGCATGACCGGCCAAGTCCACAACTACTTGGGCTTGTTAGTTCGTCTTCGTGATTTTCGCGGACACGAAAAGACACAAAAAACTACAGATCAAATCCTCGCGGTAATTTAGTGCCGTGCACACACGGCAGATGACTTTCACAGGTTTCTGCCCCACGGCGCTGGCCCTATCTCGCAAGTCTACATCAATCATTTGCCAGCGCCGCGAACGCTTAAGCCCTTGCTAATCCAGCGTTTGCGGTGCTACGGCGCTGGATATTAACCCTACAGTTCACCCGTTGAATTTACGTACCGGATCTAGCAGTCTGGGATCGTCGCTCATGGATAGTGGCATTGCGCAATCAACGGCCAATGGCTGTGGCTAGCAATCGAACAGAATAGGACTGCCCACCACGATCCCTCCTCTTCAAGGCTACCGACATCATGTTGTTCAACGCCTCTAAAAAAACCATTAATGCGCAGCAACAGACCATCGCCCTGCAAGCCAGTCAGCTCGAAGCCATCAACCGCTCCATGGCGGTCATCGAATTCGACCTGAATGGCATCGTCCTAGCGGCGAATGAGAATTTTCTTAAGGCCATGGGGTATCGTTCAGAGCAAGTGCTTGGTCAGCCGCACCGACAGTTCTGCCTGCCAGACTACGCGCGTAGCGGCGAGTACCAAGCCTTCTGGCAGCACCTCAAAAGCGGCCAGTTCGAATCAGGAACCTTTGAAAGAGTGGGTGCTAATGGCCAGCCAATTTGGCTGGAGGCCAGCTACAACCCGGTCAAGGACGAGCAGGGCAACGTGGTGAAGGTGATTAAATATGCGCTTGACGTCACGTTGAAGGTACAACACGAGAGCCAAACCAAAGGCAAGTTGCAAGCCCTCGACCGGGCCATGGGTATTATCGAGTTCAACCTGGACGGCAGTATTGTTGATGCCAACCAGAACTTCTTGAGTCTGGTCGGCTACAGCTTGGCCGAACTCAAGGGCAAGCACCATAGACTGTTCTGTAAGCCTGCATTGGCTAGCAGTAGTGAATACCAGGACTTCTGGCGGCGACTGAATCAAGGCGAGTTTTTCAACGGGCAATTTGAACGGGTCGGCAAGCGTGGGCAAACCCTGTGGTTGGAGGCCAGCTATAACCCGGTGTATGACGCCAGCGGGCAGTTAAGCAAAGTGGTGAAATTTGCCTCGGACGTCACCGCGATGGTTGAGAAGCATGCGCAGGACACTCAGAGCGCTAGTCAGGCGTATCACATCTCAGTCGAGACACGCCAAGCTGCCGAACATGGCACGGTGGTTATCCAGCAAGCTGCGAGCGAAATGCGGGAAATCGCCGCTAATATCGAGGATTCGTCGGTCATCATCGCCAAGCTCGGAGAGCGTTCTGAGCAGATCACCGCCATCGTCAAGACCATTCACGGGATTGCCGATCAGACCAACCTGCTGGCTTTGAACGCGGCCATCGAAGCCGCCCGAGCGGGTGAGCAGGGTCGTGGATTTGCGGTGGTCGCCGATGAAGTTCGACAATTGGCCTCACGTACCAGCGGCTCGACGATGGAAATTTCTGGGATGGTTAACATGATCCAGAGCGAAACTCAGCTAGCAATCAAGAGCATGGACGGCACCCGTGAACGGGCGACCAAAGGTGTCGACTTGGCAAATCAGGCTGGTGCGGTGATCCAGCAGATTCGCGATGGAGCAAACGATGCAGTGCAGGCGGTGAGCATGCTTGCCCATGAGCGTGGTCAGTGAACATGGCGCTTGATTTGCTGGAAGCCATATCCAGATGTGCAGTCATCTTTTGGAAATGACTGGTGGCAATCTGGCAGATTGAGCACTTACGCATAACGACGTTTTCGTTCAGTCGCCCCCCACAAAAAAACCACGCAGTGGGTTTTTTTCGCCTGCTGGACGCCAGGTATGGGGGGGCTGGCCTAGCCTTCACAGGGTGAGTGGTATGACGTACAGGCCACTCCTTACTCTATAAGGATCTGATCCATGTCAAACGATCCAGCTGACCGTAATGTGTTGAATTCTACCGCCGCGTATGAGGCTGTTTTGGGGCTAAGCAGCGGGCAGACGGCACAGTGGGGGAACCTGCTGCTCAAGATCATCGAAGGCAGATCCCTGCATCAGGTGATGGAAGTGGCCGGTCGTGCTGAGGGGTATGCCTTGGGCTTACGCGATGCGGGAGTCATCACTGAAATTCAGCGTGATCGAATGGCATGTGTGGCCATGGCCGTGGCCGCTGAAAAAATCCAGAGCTTGCCTAACGATGCGTGACGGTATCCATGAGGACGCGCTGCGATCTTGGGTCAGCCTGACAGACAAAGCGCTTAGCGTACGAAATTTTCCGTTTTCTCTGTTAGCCCCAAGGTCGCCCGCAGCGCCCATGAAGCCGTGATGTGGCTCGGCGCATCGCAGCGACGCCGGAGTACGCGCGCTCTCGCTACGAACGTAAGAAAGGTGAAATGTTGTTTGCCCACCTCAAACGCATCTTGAAATTGGGTCGCTTGTGACTACGAGGCATGAGTGGCGCAAGCGATGAGTTCACTCTGGCGGCAGCGGTACAGAACCTGCGGCGATTGGGCAAACTTGCTTCTCAAGGGCCGCCAGTTACGGGATAGGTGCACCTGCTGTGTAGTCCGCTTCTGATCCTCAGTGCTGTTGCCTTCTGAAAGCGACAAAACTCTCACACAACCCCGCATCGCTGCTATCCAACTACAGTCTCCATCTTTCAGCATCCGACTACACTGAGTTACCGCTGAATAGTTGGACAACACCATGTTGATTGGATACGCCCGTGTCTCAACCGACGACCAACTCCTCGATCTGCAACGCGATGCGCTGACGAAAGTCGGTTGCGAGCGCCTGTTCGAGGATACCGCCAGCGGCGCCAAGGCCGAGCGGGTCGGGCTGACTGCCTTGCTGACCACGCTTCGCCGTGGCGACACCGTGGTGATTTGGCGCCTGGATCGCCTCGGCCGCTCGCTGAAGGATTTGATCCGGCTGGTCGAGCAATTGGACGCCGCCGGCGTCGGCTTACGCAGCTTGCAGGAGAATATCGACACTGCCTCGATTGGTGGCCGCCTGGTGTTTCATCTATTCGGTGCCTTGGCCGAATTCGAGCGCAACCTGATCCGCGAACGTACCCAAGCCGGTTTGTCCGACGCGCGGGCTCGTGGCCGCAAGGGTGGCCGTAAGAAGCGGCTTGATCCGGCCAAACAGGAGCTGGTCCTACGCCTCTATCACGAGCGGCAACACACGGTGGCGGAAATCTACCGGATGATGGGCATCGGCCGCTCGACACTCTACAACTACCTGACCGAGGCCGAGCGTGATGCCCAGCGGGCGGCGTAAAGCCATTCCAACCGATTCGCTGATGCAGTTGCGGCAGCGGCTTGACCGCTTGCCGAAGAAAAGCCCGGAACGAACTACCCAGGTGGCCGCAATAGCCGAGTTGTACGGCGTGTCCCCAAGCACCGTTTATGGGGATGTAAGCCGGAACCCCAGAAATTTCCGTCACCCTAGTTGGGTGGGCTCAACACTCGTGTCACCAGCTACCTTCTGGAGAATCGAGCTCGGCCATCCCTCCCTGGACGGGCATCGCTCGACGATGTTCAACGGCTCCCTCACGGGGCCGTCGTTTTGTGGGGGCTATTCCATCCACAAGTCGTCGAGGTTCTTGAAGTTCCAGAGCGTCGGGTCTTCGGGGCCAGTGATACTGTCCTTGCAACTCGTGGCCGCCAGGTCGATGGTCTGCATCGGGATCGGCTCTCTCGAGCGTAGCGAGAAGAACACGCGAACCTTGGGAGTCAGCAGTGATTCCATTCCCGGCTCAACGACAACGGCCAGACGCTGAGAGGACAGGCGAACCAAGGAGCCGACGGGGTAGATGCCCACGGCCTTGACGAAGGCGTGGAAGATGCGTTTGTCGAAATGGCCCTCCCACTTGGCCATCTGCCGCATCGCCGCGGACGGGTCCCACGGCTTTTTGTAGGCTCGCTCCGACGTCACGGCATCATAGACGTCGCAGATTGCGCCCATGCGGGCCAGGAGTGAAATGGCGTCACCGGCCAAGCGATCCGGGTAGCCGGTTCCGTCGATCTTCTCGTGATGGTGCAGGGCAATGTCCACCACCCCGGGCTCGGCCCCGCCTGCGCGCAGCATCTTTGCGCCCTCCACAGGGTGGCGCTTCATGATGGCGAACTCGGCATCGGTGAGCTTGCCTGGTTTGTTAAGCACTTCCAGCGGCATCGCGGCCTTGCCTAGGTCGTGCATCAGTCCGCCGATGCCAGCCAGGCGCGTTTGCTCCTCGTCTAGATCGAGATGCCGGGCCAGCGATAGCATCAGGGCGCAGACGGCAACCGAGTGCAGGTAGGTGTAATCGTCGTGCGTTTTGATGCGTGCGACGCTGATGAGGGCATGAGGTTGGCGCAGCACCGAGGCAGCGATTTCTCCGACCAGCGGCAACGTCGTGCTTGGGTCGACGGCCTTGCCAAGCCGGGCTTCCTGGAACATGTCCATGACTTGGGACTTGGCCGCAAGACAGAGTTTCCGTGCATAACACATTTCGCTCTCCATTGAGGTTGCGCCGTCACTTTTCTTGCTTAGTGGACTAGACGGCAGAGATTGCTCCTCCGACAATTCTCTGGGCTCTGGGCTCTGGGCTCTGGGCTCTGGGCTCTGGGCTCTGGGCTCTGGGCTCTGGGCTCTCTGGGCTCTCTGGGCTCTCTGGGCTCTCTGGGCTCTCTGGGTCGACTTAGCTTTTGGCCAAGTCGACCCAGACCTCCCCGACGCCACATTCTCGAATGGCAGAGAGATCCTGAGGCTCGGTCAGCAGGAAGCTGCCGCGCCAGAATGGGTGTCGAACCCAAGAGCAGGCGAGCTTGTGGATGTACATGCCGAGACGAAGCTCGGATACGGGAATGCGTTTTACCAACTTATTTTCCTTTCTGAGTTGGGTGGTTAGGCGTGCGCCGAGGCTGGCACCCAGCGGTAGAGCGGAGGTAAGGTCACGCCAAGATTCTTGGATCAGCCGGAACCGCCGAAATTTCCGTCAGCCGATCAACATGGCTTTGTCTCGCGCTCGGTCGATGCGTTCCTGCATCGCCTGCATGACTTCTTCGTGGGTGTACGACTTGGCGTTGGGGTCGTCGGCCTCTCGGAGAGCTTCCTCGACCTCGCGGGTCATCCGCGCATATTCTTCCGGCCACAGCGCTTGCTCCATGCGCAGCGACGCCTGCCCAAGCAGGTGCAGCAGGCCGAACAGCCGCATGTCATTGGTGGCGACGACGTGCTCTCGAATCCGCTCCTGGATCACCTCGCAGGCCCGATGCGCCTCTGGCGTCGCCGTGCCCTCGTAGCCGGCTGGGAGTTCTGCTTCTTCAGCGATTCGCGCCCAAGCGATAGCCAGCGCCTCGATGGTGGACAGGTTCATTTGCTCATCCACTTGCGCAGCAGACGCTTTTTCAGGGAGGCGCGCTCTTGCGGATTGCGTCCCTTGTGGTTGGCAATGCGATCCGCCGTGGCGGCCTGGCGCTTGATGGGCCAGTAGGAGCGGCCATCCTTACCCATCGACCAGACGTTGCTGACCTGGTTTTCCAGTAGAGGCAGATGGGCGCATAGAGCTTCCGGCGACGCGCTGGCCAGCGCGGTGCGCTCGTGGGTTCGCCAGCGCTGATGCCAGAGTTTCTTGTCCTCGCGCTCGCTACGGCAGGTCGTGTGCCCAACGATGGGCGTTTTGCGGCGGCTGCGGCTCATGATGTGGTTGTCTCCAAGAACATTCAGGACAGGCTTTCTGGGTAGAGCGCCGTCAACCGGGACAGGGTTTCTTGCACTTGTTCCAGCGAGGTCATCAGATGATCAACCTGATCCTGAAGATCCACGGCGAGATCAAATAGCTCAGCCACTCGGCTGCGTGATCCCTCGTTGAACGCGGCCATTGCCAGTTGATGCAGCTTCAACAGGTCGGTGCGCAGTTGCGGAGGTGCGCCGTCTGCGCTGTCATTCAAATCGCCGCGCAGCACGTCCACGGCATCGACTGCACGCAGCAGTGCCGTGGTATCGAAATTCTCGGGAGTCAGTTCGTCCCATTCGTCGTCGGTGATGCGGGCTGCCATCAGGAGGGCTCCGATTAAGCGGTTGCGAGCGTTAGATGCCCGATCGGCTCGGCTGCTGGCCGTACCTTGATTTCGATGTCGTAGCCGAGGCGATTCAGACAATCCATCAGCTTGCGTTCGGATAGATTGGTGAAGTCGCCGCGCATCATGCCCGACACCTTCGGTTGCGGGATGCCCATGCGTTTGGCCGCCGCTTGTTGAGTCAGCCCAAGGGCGCGCATGGCCCTCCTGATCTCGACCACCAGGCCGGTCTTGATCTTGAGCTTTTCAGCGTCAGGCAGTCCAAGGTCGGCAAAGACGTTGCCCGAGCTGCGCTGAACCTCGACGCCTTCAATGATTCGTTTTTGCATTTCGTAGCTCCTGTGCCAATACCTCGGCCACCTTCAGCCGAGCGCGGATGATGTCCATGTCGGCCTTTGGCGTGGCGATTCCGCTCTTGCTCTTCTTCTGGAAGCAGTGCAGGACGAACACCGCTTCCGCAAACTTGACCGTGTATACCGCTCGATAGGTGCCGCCGGCATCGTCTTCGACGACCTCCAGCACGCCGGCACCACCGAACCCCTTGAGCACCTTTGCTGCGTCATCCTGATCGCCTATCTGCGCCAACGAGAGCGCGTAACCGAAACGGCGACGCACGTCGGACGGCAACGCCATCAAATCCTTGTGGCTGCTCGCGATCCATTCGAGCGGTTTTTCTTTGTTTGTCATGACGGAATTTTATACCTGTTCAGGTAATGATGTAAACGCGGCAACCTCAAGGAGGTGTCGTAAAACATTTGATTGTGGGGACGATAGAGAAAACGGACAAAATCGTACGCTAAACGTGCGGCCTGTCAGGTTGAGGCCCTAGAGGTTGCCGGCGAGGCGTCAGAAAATGCTGGAATCGGCCCTATCCTGACGTTGCCCAGAGTGCCGGCCTGACGCCCAGTTAGGGCATAGCCTAGATTGACATGCGCGATGCAACCCTTAACTTGCTTGCACCTATCGTTTCCATGCTAGCTTTATCGTAACGCTAAAGAAATTGGGCTTAATGCCGAACACAATAAAATAAAACAGCCAACCCTTGAGGCTCTTATGCGCCAGAATTTACCAGTGACGGGTCGAAACTTAGAATTCCCAAAAGATGCCAATATTCTTTCGACTACCTCCCCTCAAAGCCATATCACGTACGTTAATCCTGACTTCATTAAAATCAGTGGTTTCACTGAGGAAGAACTATTAGGCCAGCCTCACAACATCGTAAGACACCCAGATATGCCGCCTGCTGCATTTGAGCATATGTGGAGTACATTAAAATCTGGCCGCTCATGGATGGGGCTAGTAAAAAATCGCTGTAAAAATGGCGACCACTATTGGGTAAGTGCTTATGTAACGCCAATAGCTAAGAATGGTATATGGACTCTCCCCACAAGTAGTGAGTAAAGCTTTGCTTTTGCACCTGTCGTCAGCGCGGTTGCATTCGTATATCCGGCCTGTTTTGGACTTTTCCGCCCTGGCCATTCTGTAGTTCGCGCAGCGGGGGCCAAGCGTTCAATCGATCACAAAGATCATCATTGTTATCGGCCTTGCTCCGCTGCAGGACTCGCCTGTTCCGACAGTGCTGCTGCTCACCACAACCACAAGAAAACCATCACACCTTTACTGATCACCCCCGCCGTCAGGCGGGCCTTACGCTTTGCCAATTGCCATTGAAGCGCCGCTCGTGGCACCACACCGCCCAGCAGATCCGCACCAGCTTGTTGGCCAGTGCCACCGCCGCTTTGTTGTGACCGATACGCGCCGCCGTCTGCACAGCCCAGCGCTGTAACTGCGTCAGCTTTTCCGGCGTTCGAGCCTGGCAGCGTTGTGCGGCGAGCAAGGCTGCACGTGAGCCGTGGATCAGTAACGTGCGCACATAGACATTGCCCTGCCGGCTGATATGGCCGAGCTTGCGGCTATTGCCACTGCTGAACTCACGCGGCGTCATACCCAGCCAGGCGCTGAGCTGGCGACCATTGGCAAAGCGTTCGGGCTTGCCGACAGCGGCGGTCAGGGCGCTGGCGGTTAGCAGGCCAATGCCACTGACTTCATCCAGTTTGCGCACGATGTCATCATCAGCATGCCAGCGCTTGAGTTGCTGTTCGCATTCAGCCATGCACTGTTCGTACAGGTTGATCTCGGCCAGGACGATATGCAGCAGGCGGCTCAAGCATGCGAGTTCAGGTTGGTCTACCAGCTCACTGGCAGCCCGGATGAAGGCTGCGGTCGACGTTGGAGCTTCGATACCCGCTTCACGCAGCATGCCGCGCAGCAGGTTGATGCGCTGGGTGCGGCTCTTCTTCCAGGTTTCACGTAGCCCGTGCAATTGCTGGAGCTGTTGTTGATCGTGGCTCTTCACCGGCACGGGATGAATGTCGGTGCAGCGCGCCGCTTCGAGCATGGCATCGCAGTCATTACGGTCGGTTTTGTTACGACGGCGATAGGGCCGCACATAGCGTGGGTGCAGCAGCTTCACCTGATGACCGAGCGATTGCGCCAGCCGCCCCCAGTAATGCGCTGTGCCACAGGCCTCCATCACCCACTCGACCGGCTCGGCCTGCTCCTGTATATATCGCCGGAACGCCTCTCGGTTCAGCCGCTTGCGCTGCACCACCTGGCCGGAGCGGACACTCTCGGCAACTTGGTAAACGGACTTGGCCAGATCAACTGCGATGCGCTTCATGAGGACACTCCCAATTTCAGTCACCACCGTTCTCGGTATAGAGCTGTGGCGCGGGGAAAGTCCATTACAGCATTTAAGATATCCATTATCGTTATAAATAAAGAATTCCGAGCCAGATTAAACTTATCGAGAGCTATAATCCGGAAACGCTTAGTATCTTTTGCTTGGACACCTGATCAAACAAAAGATACCAAATTCAAAAACGAAGCCCTTATGCGTAGATTTTGTGCGCCCGGATCAATAATCGGCCACCGGCATATACAAGGTGTACAGCGAGTTTTCCTCACGCGAAATTCGATCCTGCAATGCGCTGCCGATCCCTTGTAGCTTTTCCGTAAATTCATCAATATTGCGCCCATCCACTTCGCTCGTTATGTAGTGGCGAAGGAACTGCGTTACTGTCCGCCCGATCTCGGACATTTCCCGGCGCATCTGATTGATGAGCAAAGCGCTATCTTCGTTACCCGAAAGGCACTTACTCAGATAGGTGTATAAACGCAGGTTTTCTTCAAGCAGGTGCTCATTCAATACGCGCTGGAAGCGCTGCAATGCATCCATAACACCGGGGTAATCGTGCGACGCAGCACTGGTCGAGATAGTGCCGAATATTGACAGAAGCGAACCGTGATGCCCCTTGAAGCGAGTAATCAACATGGGATCATAAGAAACTTGCGTGCCGGGTGCGTATTGCGTACCGCCTGTATTGCCTTGCAAAGCGGCCTCTTGTGCGGCCTCTTGCTTGCCCCCTAACCAACTGAAGAAACGACTCAACATATATTTCTCTTTGTGTCCATGCCCAATATTAATAGCACTGCTTCTGCGGTGGTGGTCGATTGTACTACAGCATTGAAAGTGCACGAAATTGGGTAACCCCAATTAGGCCCATGAAATTGTGTTAACTTTTGTTAGCACCAGCTTAGTTGTGATGACTCTTGTATCGATTTCCTTATGCATAGACATGAGGAATCACCAGCAACGCCAACATATTTTCCTTGACTTTAAATTTCCCAAGTACTGCCTCGTCAGCATCAGCGCCTATCGCCATTGCCAAACGGTCACATTTTGCAGAGCGACCATCGCTAATGAATGCGTTCAGAGGCTTTTCCCACGCATCATTCGGCCCGCCATCAGAAACCAATACGACCGTCGGACGATACGCACGCGAAGGGACGACATCTTTGTCCTCGATCATCGCTTTGGCCATTTGCAATGCCGTGCCAAGCGGGGTCATGCCGCCAGCAGAAAGATCCTGCCAATGAATATCGCTGGCGCTGGCAAGCGGCTGATGCAGCACTACCTGAGAGCCGAAAGTGATGATCGCCACATGGATTTCAGTTTCACCGTTCTCGGTGTCGCTGAACGTATCCAACATATCGCGAACGGCATCATTCACATTGCGGATCTTCTCTCCGCTCATGCTGCCGCTGACATCGAGAAGAAGCACGACGGGTAGAGGCTTCGCTTTCGGTGCCGTGAATTTCGACGGATCGAATGGGATATTGCTCATATAAAAAACTCCTTTATCCAAAATTACGGGTTCGCACGTAGTCATGACGAAAACTTGTCTCGCCGTAACGACGGCAGGACCTACCCCTTTGCCGCCTCGGTCAAAAGATCGTCAACCGAGCGCGCCACCACATACCGGGCTGGGTTCTCACCAACCCCCAGCGCCGTGAAATGCGCCTTGCCGCATTCGATCTTGGCGCTTTCCTTGTCGCGCAGGTCGTCGGTGAACAGGCTGCTTTTGGTTTCCACCACAAAGTACAGGTGCTGAGTGCCGTCTTCTTCCACCAACACGGCCCAGTCGGGGTTGTAGGTGCCCAGCGGCGTGGGCACTTTGAACCAGCCTGGCAACTTGGCGTAGAGCTTGATGGCGTCGTTCTTCTCCAGCCCATCGGCGAAATCCCGCTCAGTGGTCGAGTCGTACACCACGTGCTCGTAGATCGACTTCTGGGTATCCAGCAGCATGTTCTTGAGATAGCCGGTGAGCTCTTCCTTCTCGAACAGCTCCTGCGCATAGACATGCTGGTCACCCAGCTTCTGGTACTTGATGCCATCGACCAGGGCCAAGCGCTTGCAGCGGTTGATGGTTTCGGCAGTCAATTCGATGAACTGCTGCGGATTGCGTTTGAAGTCGTTCAGGCGACCGCTTCCCGTCAGGATGCTGACGATGGTGCGCCGGGTGAGCTGGGTGCGATCCTGAAGGTCGGTCAGCAAATCCGGCAGCTCAATATCCGCCTCGTCCAGCACCACGGTCGCCGCGCCCGCTTTCTCCGTCGCGGCGACACCCGCCTTGCCGATAGAGATGTCGGCCTTGCGCCATTGCAGTCGTGCTTTGGCAATCACCGGGGCCTTCTGCAACGCTGCGATGCAATCCGTCACCAACTTGGCGTTATCGAACTGCACGCGGTACGTTGTTTGGTGCTTGATGCGGTCCCACAGTGCCTTGAACTCGTCACTCAGATAAACGGCCTTGCCATCCTTGCCCTTGCGCAGCGGCACTTGCCTGCGTTCATCGGCATTTTTGATATCGAGCCGGCCCGACACCTTGCGCAGCACTTCAGCAATCTGGGCCTTTTGCGCATCAAACTCGTCCGGCAGTTCCAAGGTGCCGTTCTTCAGCGCCGTTTTCAGTGAATCCTGCACCTTGCCTTTGGCATCTATATGGCCGGCGGCTTTCAGGTGCTCCCACAGTGCCTTTGATTGCTCGATGCCCAGCGGTGCGGCGTGCCCATCAGCGCCAGTCACGGCAATGGCGGCAAATTGGTGCTGCTCCACGATGCCAAAGCGGATGCCTGTGTCTTTCTCGATTTCCTTCTGCAGGTTTTCGGCAAACTGTTCGTAGTTTTCCGTGGCCACCACGGTCAGGGTGTTGACCTCGAAGCCCCGTACCCGCTCGCCATCCTGGTTGACGCACAGGCGCAGGCCGCGACCAATGGTCTGGCGGCGCTCGCGCTCGGTCTGGATGTCGCGCAAGGTGCAAATCTGGAACACGTTGGGGTTGTCCCAGCCTTCCTTGAGGGCGGAGTGGGAGAAGATGAACTTCAGCGGCGTGCTGAAGGACAGCAGCTTCTCCTTCTCTTTCATGATCAGGTTGTAGGCGCGTTCGGCATTCTCCCGGTTACCCGCATTGTTCTCGGCGGTATCAAGCCAGCCGCCCTTCTTGTCGATGGAGAAATAGCCGTTGTGCACTTCTTCGGCGGCGGACTCCAGGTCGATCTCGGCAAACAAACTCTGGTAGGCCGGCAACTTGGCGGCACGGCGATATTCTTCCTCGAACATCTGCGCATACACGCCCTTGACCGGCTGGCCGTCCGCATCGTACTGACGGTACTTGTCCACCGCGTCGATGAAGAACAGGCTCAACACCTTGATCCCCAATGGACGCAGGTGCTTTTCCTTGTCCAGATGCTCCTTGATCGTGCGGCGGATCATCTCGCGTTGCACGGCCAGCGCATCCACATCACCGTGGGCCTGACCCGGCTGCAAAAACACTTCGCCGCCGGGGCAGCGCAGCTCCATGAACGCTTCGCCCTTGGCCGTATTGATCTCGCCCACCCGAAAATCGGCGTAGATCGCACGGCCATCGGCGCTCTGCTGAAGGTCGTCGCCATCGCTGACCGTCACCTCAGTCCTTTGCACGCCAGTGGCGGTCTGTTTATCCAGCTCGACCTTGGCGCTGATGCGGCCGCGCTTGTTTTCCACCTTCACCAGGCGCACGAAAGGCTTGTTGTGCGCATCCTCCACCGTGGCCGACGCCACCTCGATCTGCTTGACCAGCTTGCGCTCATAAGCATCCACGGCATCCAGGCGGAACACCATGTGGTGCTTGTCCACATGGGTAGCGGAATAGCGCAGCGTGCAGAGCGGGTTCATGGCATCCAGCGCTTCCTTGCCGCGTCCTTCAAGGCCGCCGTCCACACTTTGCGGTTCATCCACGATGATGATCGGCCGGGTGGCCTTGATCAGGTCGATGGGCTTCTCGCCGCCCGTCTTCTCGGTCTCTTTGTAGAGGTTGTTCACATCCTTCTTGTTGATGGCGCCCACCGTCACCACCATGATCTGGATGTTGGAACTAGTGGCGAAATTGCGCACCGGCCCGGGCTTGCCCGAGTCGTACAGGAAGTAATCGAAGGGCACGCCCGCGTAGAGCCCCTTGAAGTGATCCTCGGTGATCTGCAGGGTCTTGTAGACGCCTTCCTTGATCGCCACCGACGGCACCACGATGACGAACTTGCTGAAGCCATAGCGTTTGTTCAGCTCGAAGATGCTGCGCAAATAGACGTAGGTCTTACCGGTGCCGGTTTCCATTTCCACGGTGAAGTCGCCGGACGCCAGCGAGCCGGATGGGGGCAGACCGCCCCGCAATTGAATGTCCGCTAGATTCTTGTGCAGCTCATCGTCCAGCAGCGTCAGTCGGTTACCGACACCCAGATCCGACTCGGCCATGCCCAGCGTCATTTGCTCAGGCTGGGTCCCGGGAAACAGATCCGACCCCACCGGCGTCGGCGCCTTCATCGTCACCGTGAACTCGGTGCGGCACACCTCCTGGCCACGGAACAGGTCGCACACGGCCTCAATGGCCTGCATCTGGTAGTCGAGGTTCGGCTCGAAGTGAAGTTTCATGGCGAGCCCCCCTTACAAGCTGCGCACGTTCTGGATGCCGTGCTGCTCCAGAATCGCGGCGAGGTTGGTTTTGGCCACGTCGTCGGCAAAGGCGCTGTCACGGAACACGCAGGTGCTTTCTTTTCCAGCAGGGCCAGCGGGTGCCAGCTCTTTGTGCCAGGCGATGATGCCTTGGGCGAGTGGCTCCACCTGCTCACGGGTGATCTTTTCGGCCAGGCAGGCCAGTAGTACACCGCCGCCCAAGGCATGCACATCCAGCCCTTCAATACTGCGCTGTTCGATGGGCACGCACAGATCAAGTCCGAGCTTGAGCAGCAGTTCGTAGAGCACATCGGCCTCGCTGCGGCCTTCGAGCAGGTGATCCTGATGGTCGAACAGCGTGGCTTCCAGATCGTCCGGCTTCGGATTCCAAGCGCGAATGTTGGAGGTGTCGAGCTTGAAGACGCGGAAACCCGTATCACCCACGAACAGTGGGTTGTCCGCTTTGACCTTGGCTCCGGCACGACGTAGGCGTTCTTTCGTCAACTCAGCGATGTTTCGCTTAAGTCCAAGCTTGTCGCATACGGCTGCGGCTGCCTTCTGGCTCTTTTCTGCTGGATTCAGCGGCTCTGGAAGTTGAATCGTCAGGATGCGTCGCGCAGACCCGTCGATTGCGTTCTGCTGCATTACGGCTTGTCCTGCTGCTGCAGAACCCGCAAAAAGGTCGGCAACAATGTCATTTCCACTCGAACCAAGCAGTACGCAGGTGCGAAGAAAATCAATTGACTTAGGAAAATCGAATGATTCGCCCGGAATCAACTCTTTCAATGCTCGCTTGGCACTATCGGTCGAAAATTCGCCGCCAAACCACACCGACTTCGGCTTCGAAGTGCGCTCAATGGTCTCGTCTTCGTCATCATCAGCTTCATCGTCGGCATCATCTACTGCTATCGACGGATCAAGGTACACCCGATGATCAACATCCAACCTGCCACTACGTCCGGATCGCTTTGCGTGCATCCAATCCAGATGCTGTTCCACTTTTTCATATCCCCAGCGCCAGCGCCCTTCAGAACCGTCTCCACGCAGAGGGAAAATCTCGACATCGGTGGCGCTTTTTCGATTCAACGAACATACGCCAGTCGTCTCATCCCAATAAATAGGGAAATACATCTTGGGGCGATCCTCGCGACGATCCGGGCCGCCGCGCTTTCTCAGGTCTCGAAGTGCATACTTTTGACCATTTTCGTCCTCGTATTTGAATGCGGCTCGTTGCGCCTCAGTCAGCGGTAGACCGTTGGAAACAAAGCCAGGGTTTGCGTAGATGACAACGTATTCGTGACAAGCGGCGATGTGCTTTTTGTCGTTGCGCCCCTTCATGTTGTTGACAACAGAAACGGTGGCAACGAAGTTTTCTTCGCCAAATATTTCATCCGCAAGCATGCGAAGGTTATGAAGTTCATTGTCGTCGATCGAGATAAAAACGACGCCATCTTTCTTAAGCAAACTCTTCGCTACCTTCAAGCGCGGATAAATCATATTCAGCCAATCCGTATGAAACCGCCCGCTGGCTTCGGTATTGCTGCTAATCTTCTGCCCGCCATCGATTTGGCCGGTCAATTCCAGATAGTTCTTGATGTTGTCCTGAAAATTATCCGGATACACAAAATCCTTGCCGGTGTTGTAGGGCGGGTCGATATAGATCAGCTTGACCTTGCCGGCATAGCTTTTTTGCAGCAGCTTGAGCACTTCGAGGTTGTCGCCCTCGATCATCAGGTTCTGCGTGGTGTTCCAGTCCACGCTGTCTTCCAGGCAGGGGCGCAGGGTGCCGGTGCTGGGCGTGAGCGCCAGTTGGCGGGCACGACGCTTGCCGTGCCAATTGAGGCCGTACTTTTCGTCGGCGTCGGTCACGCTGGCATCACCCACCAGCGCCTTGAGCACATCCACATTCACGGCCACGCCGCCCACGCCCTCGGTGATCAGCTCAGGAAACAGCGCCTTGAGCTGTTCGATATTTGCCGCCACCAAGTCGGCGGACTGGGCTTCGGGGCTGGCTGCCGTGAGTTTTTCCATGGTCTTCTCCGTCATTCGTTCAATCTTCAAAGTTGTCGGCGCGCAGCGGCCAGTTCGGCCTGGATGCGCTTGAGCGTCAGGTTCAGTTCTACCTGGCGCGCCAGTTGTTTTTCCTTGGCGGCTTGCGCTCGCAGGCGGTCGATCTCGTTCTCCAGCCGCTCACAATCAGCCAGCGCCTGCCAGCGGGCAGCCGCTTGTTCCGGGGTTGTGTCAGCCTGGTAGGTTCCCGTCAGCCGTGCCGCCTGCCAGGCCCACACGCGCTCCATCCAACCCTGATAAAGGGCATGCAGCGTGGTCTGGGGTTGGCGTGCAATCGACAGGGACTGCACGAAGGCGCGCTCGATTTCGGGGGCTATTGCGTCTTCCACTGCGGCGGCATCTTCGGTTGCGTGGGGCAGCGAGGCCAACACTGGGTCGCCGTCGAGCACGACCTTACCTGCCTCGTTCTGCGCCCAGCGTTTGTGCGCCAGCGAGAGGGTCAGTGCCTGGCCTTGCACAAGCAGCAACACGGGATACGGCACGGCCCGATGCACCAATTCGGCAAGGCGAGCGAGACTGGCGGGCTTGACGGTGCCACGCAGGGTCAAGCCAAGCACGGTGACTTCCAGGTATTCACGCTGCGCGTCCCGGTAGCTGGGTACGCCAATGGTGTTGGGCTTGAGTGCGGCAAGCCACTGGATTTCTTCAATGGCGTCCGTGATTAGGCGCTTGTCGGATGCCGTGGGCGCACCGTTCTCCAGCAACAGCTTCTTGGGGACGCGCTGATCCACCCGTGCGCTGTCGGGAAGACACAGTGCGGCAACGACATCCGTCCGGTTCATGACGACAGTTCCGCGCCAAAGGCCTTGATGGTTTCTTCGCTGTCGCGTCCGGCAATGGCTTTGCCCATGGCCTGTTCGATGAGCTTCAACAGCGCAGCAGCGCGTTGGCGGATGAAAGTATCAAAGTCGTCCGAGCGAAGTACCTGTACCGGAATCACATGCGAAGTCAGGAACTCATCGAGACTGTCGGGGGCAACCTGCTTGGCCTTCTGGATACGGGCGAGGTAGACGCTGGGGGCATCGCCACTGATGAAGCGGTTGGTGCCTGCCGCCAGCGGAGCCTTGTTGACCACGCTGTTCCACTTTTCCTTGGGCAGCTTCTGCTTTTCGCACCAGGCGCGGGGAAAGACGTGGTGGATGTCGATGGCGTTGTTGAAGTAGGTATTGAGATCAATGGGCGTGCCGCTGGCGAAATCACGGCCACCGTGCTTCATGAGCAAGGCGGCCAGCCCTTTGTAGGCCGCAGCGAGGCGGCTTTGCAGGGAGAGCAGCCTTGTCGGTGCGAAGTTGGCATCGCGGACCGTGCGCGGTTCGCTGCCGCCTTCGACCCAGGCGACCACATCCTGGATGTCCATGCTAAAACGGGTTTCGTTGGCGCCACCGTACAGTTCGCCAAGCACACCACTCCAGTACCAGCGCAGCAGCTTCTGTTTGACGCCGTGTTGCGTCGTGCGGTCTGCCAGGTGAGCGCAGATGGCCGACAACGGTATGAGCTGTGTGGCATAGGGAAGGCTTCGGTCGTCGAAGATTTTTTCTTCTGCAAGCAACTCTGCTGCGCGCTTGAACCCTTGCTCCAGCGCGGGTTCGAACGCCTTGAAATCCGCCAACGGCAGCCGCAGCACGTCGGCGCGCTTGCAACTGACGGGCGTGCCCTGTGCCTTGTGCCTTTGATAACTGGCTAGCAGAGTCACTGCGGTGAGAAAGCTGGTGCCATCCACCGCCTTGAGCACGTCATGCTTGGCGGTCAGTCGCTCCCGCCGGGCCTCCCAGTCGTCACGCAGATTGAATTCATCGGCTGCGAAGGTGGCCGTCATCAGCTCGAAAACTGTGAGCGTCACGCCGCCGGTATTGACCTTCTCGAACACCTGGCACACGGCTTCGCGTGGCGTGTCCTGGGTCAGTTCGATGGCGGGAACCTTGAACTGCTGGAAGCGTAGCCAGATGTCGTTGCGGAATCGTTGCATGAACTGCATCGCTTCCGCTGCGAACTGGTGATGGGCGCTGAAGCCGCTTTCCCAAGCCATGAAACCCTGAATATCGAAAAGCAATGCCACAGGGAAGAGGCGTTGGCTGTATTGCAAGTCTGGCGTGCTGACGTCCAGCTCAACCTTGCGACCGAAATCGGACGTGACTTGCAGCGTCTCCGGCACCGAGAGAACAGCTTCTTCGCGGTCTGCCGATTCGTCCAGGCATTGGGCCATGTCAAGGAAATACAGGCGGCGAATGTTCGCGCCTTTCTCCGTGCGCGTCGGCACGGGCTGGCCGCTGCGCAGCGCCAGGTACATCGAGGTCAGGCGTTGCTGACCATCAAGTACGAGGGTCTTTGGAGTAGGCGCAGGCTGCAGGTTGACGCCGGCAAACAGTCGGGGCTTGAACGGTACCCCACCTGCTTCCAGAAACATAACCGCGCCGATCGGGTAGGACAGCGAGAGGCTCGCGATCAACGACCGAATATGGTTGTCATCCCACACCCAGCCGCGTTGGAAGTCAGGAAGCTGGATCTGCCCCGATGCGATTCCATCGAGGACATCTTTCAATGCGGGTTCGGCGGTGCGAAAGCTCATGCTGGTCCTTGTAATCAAATACTTGGCTGATCGGGCAACACAACGAGGAATGCCACCACCTCGAAGTCGTCACTGCCAGCGAACTCGCCCTTCATGGCGTGCGTGCCGCCAGGTGTGAAGAGGCTGGCAACGGCCCGTTCCTCATGCTTGCCGGCGACGGATGCCACGGCCGCCGCGAGCAGCTTCTGGGCGTGGCGCATGTCCTCACCGCTTTTTGTCGCCTTGTCGAAGCGCGCGCAGGCACTGTCATCCGGCCGTTCTCGCCCCAGCGCCAGGCGCTTGAGGCGATCCAGGATGCGCTTGGCCTGCGGGTAGGGCAGCAATACGTGGCCGTCATCGCCGACATGCACCAGGTAGTGCGGCGCGAGCGGGTAGTCGGACGACGCGGCGGATTTTGCCGTCGGGCCGCAGGCTTGCAGGCAAAAGATCACGCCAGGGGGAATGTCGGCATCCAGCGTGGTGGTGACCGCAAAAGCCCCCAGCGGCTGGGTGTCCAGCTTGCCGGGGTGGCTTTTAAGGAACTGCGCGAGGTCGATGCGGAAGTCGGTCAGGGTGAGGTCGGTGATCGCCACGCCGGTGGACAGATCTTCCATGTCGATCACCGTGTCCTGCAGCTTGAGCAGTTGCTTGCGCCGGTACTCCAGGTCGTTCATGGCGTTGCCGGACTGCTGTTCGATCAGGTTTTCTTCGCCGGTGGCCGAGATATCGAGCAGCACCATGCGCCCGCTGACGCGCTGTTCCAGGTTGATGTATTCCTCCAGCTCCATGTTGGGCCAGAAGTTCACCAGCTGGATGCGTTGGTTGGGCGAGCCGATGCGGTCGATACGCCCGAAGCGCTGGATGATGCGCACCGGGTTCCAGTGAATGTCGTAGTTGATCAGCCAGTCGCAGTCTTGCAGGTTCTGCCCCTCGGAGATGCAGTCGGTGGCGATCAGCAGGTCGATTTCGCCTTCATCCGCCATCTCTTGCGGACGTTCCTTGGCGCGCGGCGCGAAGGCCGAAAGCACATCGCCCATGCCTTTGCGCAGGCCCGGCAACGTGGCCTGGATGCCGGCGCTGCCGGTGACGACCGCCGCGTGCATGCCCAGCGTATCCCTGGCCCAGGAGGCAAGTTGGGCGTAGAGATAGTGCGCCGTGTCCGAGAAGGCCGTGAACACGATGATCTTGCGGTTGGCTTTGCCATCGTGGGTGTTGATGGGTTCGGCACATTTGCGGGCAATCATGTCGCGCAAGGCCGCTAGCTTGGCATCACGTGCGGCATCCACTTGGCGCGCTGCCGCCAGCAGGGTCGCCAGGCGGTTGCGGTCTTCCAGCAGATCCTGCTTCCAGCGGATCAGATCCACATCGCCCAGCAGCACCTTGACCTTGCGACCGACCAGCAAGGCCTCGAACGCCGGGTCGTCGATATCGACGTCGGCAATGTCGATTTCCTCCAGTGCTTCGGCATGGGATTCGATGCGTGCCAGTGTGTTCTCTACATCCTTGAGTTGGCGCTGCACGGTCAGGGTGAAGGCCGATACACAGCTTTCCATGCGTTTGAGCACGTTCACGCGCAGCAGGTGGATCAGGCTTTCCTCGCGATCCGCCTGGCGGAAGAAACCTTCGCCGCCACGCACCTGGGTGCTGTATTTGGCGTCGTAGGCCGCCTGCTTGTGGGGCAGCACATAGCGCAGCGGCGCGTAACTGGCGAGCGTGAGCCGACGGATTTCCTGGTTGATGTCGCGGATGGCACGGAATTCGCCCGCAAGGTCCACGTCGGCCTTGATGTTGATGGGCGGCAGTCTGTCAGGGAAGCGGCCGGTCTCGCTGGTGCCGTAGTACTTCTCAACATGCCGCCTGGAGCGGGCAATGGTGAGATGGTCTAACAGGGTGAAGTAGTCGAACCCCAGCATTTCTACCAACTGACTGGGGGTCTTTTCAGCTTCGTCCAGCGCCAGCCAGCGATTGAATTGCGCCTGCGCCTTGCGGGTCGTGGCCTCGATACTGACGATGCCATGCTCCATCAGGGCGGTGTCATCACCTTCGGTGGCAAAGGCAATCTGGTTGCGCAGGTCGGCCAGGCGATTGTTCACCGGCGTGGCCGAGAGCATCAGCACGCGGGTCTTGACGCCTTCACGGATGATGCGTCGCATCAGGCGGTCGTAGCGTGATTCCTTGCCCTTGTGCGTGGCCTTGTTGCGGAAATTGTGCGACTCGTCGATCACCACCAGGTCGTAGTTGCCCCAGTTCACATGAGACAGGTCGATGTCACCCGACAGGCCGCCATCGCGCGACAAATCGGTGTGGTTGAGCACGTCGTAGTTGAACCGATCAGCCGCAAGGATGTTGCGCTTGTCGTTGGCCTTGTAGAGCGTCCAGTTGTCGCGCAGGCGTTTGGGCGCCAGCACCAGAACGCGGTCGTTGCGCAGCTCGTGATACTTGATGATGGCCAGTGCTTCAAAGGTTTTACCCAGCCCTACACTGTCGGCGATGATGCAGCCGCCAAAGCGGTTCAGCTTGTCGATGGCACCCACCACCCCGTCGCGCTGAAATTTGAAGAGCTTTTTCCACACCACGGTATTACGGATGCCAGTGGCAGACTTGACGATGCGCTCCTCGTCCATCTCGTCACCGCTGTCCTGAAACAGGCGGTGCAGCATCAAGGTGTAGATAGTGAACGGGTCACGGTGTTCGCCAAGGGCTCGCAACGCCTCAAGAACGGATTCGTGCTCTTCTCCCTGACCCTCGGAGTCGGTTGAAGCAGCAGTTCGCAAGGCTGCCCACTGGTGCTCGAACCATTGGGCGAGCTGCGCGGCTTCCTCGGCCGTTTCTGACGCCTGAATCAGGTTCAATGGATTGCCTGGCGTCAGGCCAAGGCCAGATGTGTTGAAGGCAAAGGAGCCCAGAACCACTTGTGCAGGTGCCCCGTCCGGGCCGCGCATGACAGCAGCCCCCTGTGGCACCGACCTCGATGCCCGCCGGAGCGCTACTTTTTCACTGATCCATTTCGCGCACTGATTGGCCAGCCAACGTGCCTGCAGACGATTGCGCGCAGCGCGGTCGCCCTCCGTGCCCAGGAGTTCGAGCGCCTCGTTATCTGGAGGCACGATCAATTGGACTCGATCCAGAGCGGACAACGCCTCCTGGATTTCCGCGAAGGCGTAGAGAGAAAACGAAGGCGTTACACAGTCGAGTCGGTTGCCGTGTTTGAGGTTGGGCCTCATCAAGTCGATGACGCGCTGTGTTCCGGTGTTTTGGATCAGCTTCATGGTCGTTTCCGTTCAGTCATCAGTCGACGTTTCTGCGCTTGGCGGCGCATACCCCGGCGCCAGCACCGCATTGCGCACGCCATAGATGGCGAGGTGATCCTTCAACCAAAGCCGGTACTCAGGGCCGCGCAGGCTATGGTCTGAGGAGCAGTCCACACTCCATTTGCGCAGGATGTAGCCGGCGGTGGCGGCGCGCAGCTTCATGTGCAGCACGCCGCCCTGCATGGCGTAGTCCATTTCGGTGATTTCTGGCCGGGGTTGGTCTGGGTGGGGAACCAGCTCCAGCTCGACGATCCGAGTCCACTGAATGTCCTGATCGTTCATTTCATGGGGCGCCACGGGCTGCCCCTTGCGCACCACCGGGCGCTTGATCCGGGTGATGACGAAATCCCGGAACTCCTGCGATTTGCGGTCGAAGGCGCGGACGTGCCAGCGCAGGCCGTTGTCGATCAGCGCGAACGGGACAATCTCCCGCGCGGTGCGGCCACTGGAGATGGAGTGGTATTCGATACCCAGGGGGCATTCGTAATGGATGGCCCGAGTGACGCTCGCCAGGATTGCTAGGTCAGGGTGAGTGAGCCGGGACGGGCTCTCGCTGGCCACCCACGCCTTGATGTGCATCGGTTCACCGTCGCCAAACCCCTGCGTCAGCCAGGACAACACTCGCTCGGGTGGGAAATCGAAGATCGGCTGGAAGCTCGAACCCAGGACGTAGAACTTGCCTTTGCCGTCGTAGTCGATATTGCCCGGTGCCAAGTCCTTGTACAGCGCCAGATCCCTGGACGCGGCAGCGGACTGGATACCAAAACGCGCGACCAAGTCCTGGCGGCGCATCTCCCCAATGAAGCGCAGACGCAATTCCACGAACGCGAGGCGGTCACGCTGTGGTTGGGTTAGATCGGCAAGCTGTTCGTGGGGCATCCTGGTTGGCTCGTTCGGGTTAGCGAATGCTTATGCAGATTTCTGCAGAAAGTATATGAGCTGCTTGAAAAGACGTCTATGAATCCAAGCGAGTTTGCTAGTACGCTGCATTATGATAACCATTTTTTGAGGCGCAAATGAATGATCTGTCACGGACGAGTAGGCGATCAGCCCAGCGGAGCGCACCAGGAACGGCGTGGAATGGGGTGCATCCAGCAGGCCATCGCGGACGAAAACTGATGCGAATAGATCCTTGATATGGAACAGGAGCACGGCCCATGGAACTGCGACACCTTCGCTGCTTTGTGGCTCTCGCAGAGGAGCTGCACTTCACACGGGCCGCCGAGCGCCTGCATATCGAACAACCACCCTTGTCCCGCGCCATCAAGGAGCTTGAGGACGACCTGGGCGCGGTGCTCTTCGTGCGCAACCGCCGGGGTACGGCGCTTACCGAGGCGGGCGCAACGTTCCTGCAAGACGTGCACAGGGTGTTGGCCGCGCTGAAATTGGCTCAGGAAAATGTCCGGGCGGTCGCGTCGGGCCTGAGCGGAAGCCTTCGAATCGCCATCTCCGACGGCGCAATCGATCCCCGGCTGTCAGGCCTCCTGGCCCGTTGTCGCGAGGAAGAGCCAGAGATCGAAATTCGCCTGTCCGAAGTGCCGCTGGCCGAGCAGTTGCGCGGGCTACGCTCGGGCGACTTCTCGATCGGCTTCGCGCACACTGCGGAGGTCGGCGATGACATCCTGACTGAGCCACTCTGGCACGACTCGCTGGTGGTCGCGGTGCCCGCCCGGCACCCCTTGCTTTCGCATAAGACCGTTCCGCTGCACAAGCTCGCGAGCTACCCTCTGGTCTTATGCGATCCACAGCTATACGAAGGCTACTACCGTGAATTGGCGCGGCTCCTGCGGCCGCTGGAGCGTGAGCCTGACGTCGCCGAGCATGTGTCTTCGCTGGACATGATGCTTACCCTGGTCGGTGCGGGCTACGGAGTTGGCTTCATCAGGGCAACCAGGGTCGCGGCGAGCCAGCGCTCCGATGTGGTGATCCGCCCCCTGGCCATGGATTCCGCAGTCATCACGACCTACTTGCTTCGGCCCGTCAGCGAGGATTTGCCGGTGTCGGCTGCGCGGTTCATCGCGCGCCTGCACGAGCACTCGGGCGATTGATCGGGCGGCAAGAGCTGCTACTGAAGCTCGGGCTGTTATGGCGAGCCTGGCGGCTCACTGCCAGAGTTGAGGTTCTTTTCAGTCGCCGCCATCAACTCGCTGGCGCTGATTCCGAGCGCGGCAGCAATTTTCAGTATCAAAGGCAGCGTCGGCACATGCTCCCCGCGTTCGATCTTGCCCATGTGCGAACGCGATATTCCCGCCTGATACGCAAAATCGTCTTGAGCGACCCCCTGCGCGACGCGAGCGG
The DNA here is from genome assembly GCF_009932375.1 of Pseudomonas juntendi. Lineage (GTDB taxonomy): Bacteria > Pseudomonadota > Gammaproteobacteria > Pseudomonadales > Pseudomonadaceae > Aquipseudomonas > Aquipseudomonas juntendi. Next base: position 17,572 of record NZ_BLJG01000072.1, on the reverse strand, counting down.
CACGCACGGCCCGCCCGAAAGCTAATGCTGGTTCGGATTCATATGTGGGTGTGCCAGGTGGACGACCTGGCTGAATAGTAAGCTTCTGCATCAACAGAAGCGTCAAACAATCCTCTTAAATTAACCACGTTAAACATATAGACGTTAAACTTCTCTCTTTACTATGATGCTGGTTTGCCCTTGACCTGCTTCGTCGCTTCTGTAGGTTCTCCGTGGACAACATCACCAGCCAACCCGCCCACCTCAGGCTTGCGATTGCGCCAGGCGTATCGTCATCTCAGCTCTCGGCGCTGCTCGCGCTGCAACGAGCGGAAGAACCCGAGGTCAGCATCACGTTCTTTGAAGTGGCAGGTGACGAGCTGCTTGATGGGCTTCGTGAAGGCCGCTACGACGTGGGAATGTCGCTTCAAGGAGCGAGCGATCCGGCCCTGGAAACCCAGCCCTTGTGGATTGAGCACATGGCCGTTGCGATACCGCTGAGGCTTCCCTTGCTTGAGCAGGCATCGCTCACCATCGCCGACCTCCAGAACTATCCGATCTTTCGCTGGGAGGCTGAGACCTGTTCTTCGCTGGATCGTCGGCTGCTCGCGCGTCTGCCTGCTGACCCGCAGAACCTTCAGTACGTGACTTCCTTCGAGATGATGGCGCTATGGGTTTCTGCCGGCTACGGTGTCGGGGTATCCGCACAATCGCGTATCAAGCACGCCCCTGGATGGGGAGTCAGCATGCGACCACTGGACGACGGCCCCTACGAAATCGTGGCGCACCTGCATAGGCCCCAGGGGCAAGCGAACCCTGTTTCCGAACGGTTCGAGCGCAGGGCACTGCAGATCGCAAAAGCGCTCCCTTCCTGATCGCAGTGGCTGTCGGTAGCTGCCAGCAGAAGGCGGTGGATTTATGCCTTTCGCCAAGAGGGGTGATGTGGTACATTCAGAGGCCACTTCTGGTTTTAATAACCAGAAAAAATCTTTATTAATCAATGGGTTGGCTGCCTTGGGTGATTCCCTCTACCCGCTCCACATTACATTCCCCCGCATGGCGTTCCGGCAACGTCATCGCTGTCAAAAGGAGCGTTCGCTCCTTTTTTCGTTTCTGCCCATCGCTTCGATCTGCTGCTTTCGATGATCAGCAGCATGGCCAATTGCCTGTCGATCCGTTTCAATGCACCCAAGGTTTCGTGAAACATTTCGAAAGGACGACGCATGTTGCTCTCCCGCTGGCTACCGGGCCTTGCCAACCTGCTGCACTACCGCCGCGAATGGCTGCACGCCGACCTGCAGGCAGGGCTGTCGGTGGCAGCCATCCAGATCCCGATTGCCATCGCCTACGCCCAGATCGTGGGCCTGCCGCCGCAGTACGGCCTGTACGCCTGTGTGCTGCCGATGATGGTCTATGCGCTGATCGGGAGCTCGCGCCAGTTGATGGTCGGCCCCGACGCGGCTACCTGCGCCATGATTGCCGGGGCCGTGGCGCCGCTGGCCCTGGGCGATCCGCAACGCACTGCCGAGCTGTCGGTCATCGTCACCGTGCTGGTCGGGGTCATGCTGATTGCCGCTGGCCTGGCGCGGGCCGGGTTCATCGCCAGCTTCTTCTCGCGGCCGATTCTGATCGGCTACCTCAACGGTATCGGCCTGAGCCTGATCGCCGGGCAGTTGTCCAAGGTGGTGGGGTTCAGCATCGAGGGCGACGGTTTCATCCTCAGCCTGATCAACTTCCTCCAGCGCCTGGGCGAAATCCACGGGTTGACGTTGTGCATCGGCCTGGCCGCCCTGGGCCTGCTGATCTGGCTGCCACGCCGCTACCCGCGCCTGCCGGCCGCGCTAACGGTGGTGGCGCTGTTCATGCTGCTGGTGGGTCTGTTCGGCCTCGACCGCTTCGGCGTCGCCATCCTCGGCCCGGTGCCGGCCGGCATCCCGCAACTGGCCTGGCCACACAGCAACCTGGCAGAAATGAAAAGCCTGCTGCGCGACGCCCTGGGTATCGCCACGGTCAGTTTCTGCAGCGCCATGCTCACCGCGCGCAGTTTTGCTGCCCGGCATGGCTACGCCATCAACGCCAACCACGAGTTCGTGGCGTTGGGCGTGAGCAATCTGGCCGCCGGGGTTTCCCAGGGTTTTGCCATCAGCGGTGCCGATTCGCGCACCGCCGTCAACGACATGGTCGGGGGCAAAAGCCAGCTGGTCGGCATCGTCGCCGCCCTGGTGATCGCCTTGATCCTTTTGTTTTTCACCGCGCCCATGGCGTGGATCCCTCAGGCGGCGCTGGGCGCGGTGCTGCTGATGGCTGGCTGGGGGCTGATCGATATCAAGTCATTGGGCCACATTCGGCGCCTGAGCCGTTTCGAATTCTGGCTGTGCCTGCTGACCACCGTGGGGGTGCTGGGGCTGGGCGTGCTGCCCGGCATCGTGTTTGCCGTGACCTTGGCGATACTGCGCCTGCTGTACAGCATCTACCAGCCTACCGACGCCGTGCTCGGCTGGCTGCCGGGCACCGAAGGCCAGGTCGACATTCGCAAGTTCAAGGATGCGCGGACGGTGCCCGGCCTGGTGGTCTACCGTTTTGACGACGCAATCCTGTTCTTCAATGCCGACTACTTCAAGATGCGCCTTCTCGAAGCGGTGCAAGGCGAGGCCCAGCCCAAGGCCGTGTTGTTCGATGCCGAGGCCGTGACCAGTATCGATGTCAGCGGCATGGCCGCATTGCGTGAAGTGCGCGATACCCTGGCCGCGCAGGGCATTTTCTTCGCCATCGCCCGTGCCCGCGGCAGCTTTCTGCGCATGCTGGTGCGCTCGGGCATGGCGCGCGAGATGGAGGACAAATTGCTGTTCGGTTCGGTGCGCGCCGGCATCCGGGCCTACCGGGTATGGCGTAACCGCAAGCGCAGCGTGCCGGCGGCCAGGCAGGGTTGATACCCCTTGCCCCCGCCTGACATGCTAAAGTCGCCCCGCGCCCGCACCACCAATGGACCCAGCATGCCTGCACTCGACGCCCCACTCCTGCCCTGGCCGGAACTTGCCGCCCGCCACCCCTGCGATGCCCTGCTGCTGGGTAACGGCGCCAGCCGCGCAGTGTGGAAGCCGTTCGGCTATTTCTCGCTGTTCGAGGAGGCGCAACGCGCCGGTCGCAAGAAAGGCCTGGCGATCAGCGACCAGGCCCTGTTCAAGTCCTTGGGCACGGAGCTGTTCGAACCGGTGCTCAGCGCGCTCAACACCACCGTGCGCGCCAATGCTGCGCTCGCCATCAACTCCACTGCGCCGCTCAACCGCTATTACTCGATCAAGGAAGCGCTGATCCACGCCGTGCGCACCGTGCATCTGCCCTGGCGGCTGATGCCCCCGGCAACCCTGGCCGTGCTCAATCAGGCCTTGCGTGGCTATCGCAGCGTCTACACCAGCAACTACGACCTGCTGCTGCCTTGGGCCCTGCAACATGCCCCGCAGGGCTTCGCGGACCTGTTCGACGAGCAGGGTTACTTCGATGTGCGTCAGCGCAGCAGCGAGGGTACCCGGGTGATGCACCTGCACGGTGGCTTGCACCTGCTCAAGCAACCCGACGGCACCACCCGTCAACGCAGCGCCGAGAGCGCCGAGCTGCTGGAAGGTTTTGCCGTGAACATTCCCGGTGAGGTGCCGCTGTTCGTCAATGAAGACCGCAGCGACGAGAAACTGCGCGCCATCCGCCACTCGGACTACCTGAGCTGGTGCCTGGGGCAGCTGGCCCAGGAACACCGTGGCCTGTGCCTGTTCGGCCAGCACCTGGACAGCACTGACCAGCACCTGCTCGACGCCATTCGAATGGCCGGGCCCAAGCACCTGGCGATCGCCATTCGGCCGTTGAGTGAAGCGTCGGTGATCAACCAGAAGCAGCATTTCGTCGATCGCCTGGGCGCCATGCCGGGCACGTCACTGCACTTCTTCGATGCCACGACCCATCCGCTGGGGCAGGCATCGCTGTCTATCGAAGCCGTGGCCACCCGGAGGTTGAGGCCAGCCTCAGGCGCCTGTTGAAGGGGCCAGGTCTGGCTCGCCGAGCACGCGTTCGTATGCTTTGGACACGTTAACGGCCATTGCCATGCGCGCAAGCTCCAACGTGCTCTTGCCGATCGGGTAGCTCCCTCGCGCCTGCAGCCATGGCAACACATCGGCCAGGTGCCACAGAGCGGTGCTGCCATCATGCACGGGTACTGGGAAGCTACCTGCATGGGCGAGCATCAATTTGCGCATGTTCTGCCGAGATACACCGATGAGTTCCGCCACATCGCTGAGCCCGACCAGATCGGGGGTCGCTTCGATCAGGCGAGCGCCTGGAACCGCTCTGGCAACATCACTCAATGCGCTCTCGATGGCCTGCCTGGCAGATGTCGCCTGGCGAGTGAATGCCAATGCCAGACGCCCAGGTTGACCTACACCAGCCAATGCATCATCACATCCGTACTGAGCCAGGCGCTCCAGCAACGCATCGATATCTTCGTTCCCGCTCAGCTGATACCTGAGAGTGAACTCATACTCCATCGCTACTCCTCCTTGGGGGTACACATTGCCAGCCTGTCAGCCGAACAGTGATCAACCACACGCCTCAACTGTCGCGCTAAATTACCGGCGTTACGTGGCGTGCTCCATATGCTGGTAATGCAATACTCCCCGCATCGACAGTCGGCATCGTTGAAAGGGCAATACATTTTTCCCCAACAATGTCCCCCGCCTACCGCAACTCTCCATCCCTTTGATTCCGCGTGCCTCAAGGCCAATTCAACCTCTTTCCTGGCATGACTGGGGCGGGCCATCAGCTTTTCTCCAGTGTGGACTTACTGCTCATGGGTTGTCAAATGACAACCCGGCTAACTGACTACTCAGCACGTCACACTACAGAAACGCTGATCAGAGAACGCCTTGAAAGGCACGGCTAGGAAATGCCCTACAAGCATTACCGATCAAGGGCAAAGGAATTCTGTAGGGATGGTAGGGATACGCGCCCGCTCAGAGCAGCCCGTCGCACCGCAACAGCGTCTCCAGGCAATGCTCCTGCACCCCATAGAACGCCTTGAGCTGGGCGATTTTCTCCAGCAGCGCACGGTTGTCGCCCGGCTGGCGCCGCTTCACCGCAAGAATCATCTTGTTCTTGTTGGTGTGCTCCAGGGAGATGAACTCGAATACCTTGGTCTCATAACCACAGGCCTCCAGGTACAGCGCCCGCAAGCTGTCCGTGAGCATTTCGGCCTGCTGGCCCAGGTGCAGGCCGTATTGCAGCATTGGCTGCAGCAGGCCCGGGCTGTGCAGTTGCGGGCGGATCTGCTTGTGGCAGCACGGCGAACACATGATGATCGCGGCATTGCTGCGGATGCCGGTATGGATGGCATAGTCGGTGGCGATGTCACAGGCATGCAGGGCGATCATCACCTCGATGGCGTCGGGCACCACGCTGCGCACGTCACCACACTGGAACTCCAGGCCCGCATGCTGCAGCCGCACCGCGGCGGCGTTGCACAGGTCGACCATGTCCTGGCGCAGTTCAACCCCGGTCACCTGCGCTTCGCGGCCCAACGTATTGCGCAGGTAATCATGCATGGCGAAGGTCAGGTAGCCCTTGCCCGAGCCAAAGTCGGCCACCCGCAGTAGCTGCTGTGCCGGCACCGGGGCGCTGGCCAGGGCGTGGTCGAAGACCTCGATGAACTTGTTGATCTGCTTCCATTTGCGCGACATGGACGGGATCAGTGCCCCCTGCGCGTCGGTCACGCCAAGGTCGCGCAGGAATGGGCGCGACAGCTCCAGGTAGCGTTTTTTCTCACGGTCATGGCCACTGGCGGGCGCGGCCTCGCGCGGGGCTTGTGCGCCATGGCGCTGAAGCATCGGCTTGCCCTTCTTGCTGAAGGTCAGCTGTACTTCGCCGTCGGCATCGAAGAGGTGGGCGTTGCGGAAGCTGCCCGGCAGCAACTCGGCCACCAGCGTCAAGGCATCGTCCAGGGCCAGGTTGCGGGTGATGTCTCGGGTCTGGTGACGGTAGACCAGCGACAGGCAGGGCTGGCCCTTGACCTGCAGCGGCTTGGCGATGATTCGTTGCAGGGTCTGGTCGGCACCGACATGGCGCGCCAGCACCAGCTTGCTTAACGTGCCGCCCTGCAGGGCAGCGTTCAGCAGGTCGAGGAACTGGGCGAGTGCGTCCGGCGCGGCGGAAGCGGAATGACTGGCGGGCATGGACAAAGGGGCCTTGGGTAGCGGAACGCTCATTCTACCGTGTGCCGTGCGGCCAGGCATACCTTGGTCACCCACGGCCGCGTCACGCCCAGGCCAGGCTAGGCCAGGCGCTGCATAGCTTGTGGCAAACACCTGCCGCAAGCGCGACGCGGCCTGTGTGGGAGCGGGCGAGCCCGCGAAGAGCCCAACGCGGTGGCTGGCACCGGCTACGCCGGTGTTCGCGGGCGCGCCCGCTCCCACAAGGGCCCGGCTGAATCAACAAGTTATGTATTGTTCAATAGGAGCTGGCGATGGGCTGCACAGCAGCCCCGAACTGCCTGCCCTTATCCAAGTGCGCGCCTGCATGCTGCCTCAGTCGAGAATCACCAGGCGGTTTGGCAGCTCGTTACGCGCATGGGTCGGTGGCACCTGCTCGCTCAGTAACTCGCCGCAGGCCTCGATGCATTCGACAAAACCCTGCAGGGTCCGCCCCTGGCGCACCTGTTCGGCAAGCCGGCTGACGAGTGCCGCCCGAGCGCTGGCATCCAGGCAGTGCTCGATGCCGCGGTCAACCAGTATTTCCACATGCCGCTCCGCCTCGCTGACGAAAATCAGCACCCCCGTGCCAGCCGCCGTGCGCTGCAGGTTCAGCTCGCGAAATTGCTGGTGCGCCAGGCGCGAAGCACGCCAGCGGCGCAGCACCTGGGGGATCAGCCAGCCGGCCAGGCGCGGGCTGCGCAGCAGCAGGCACAAGCCGACAAACAGCAGCATGTTGGCCACCAACAAGCCACGCACGCCCGGCCAGCCCAGCAGCCACTGCAGCAGGCCCGGCACGGCCAGTGCCAGCACGGCAGCCCAAAGCAGCGGCCAATACGCATAGTCGTCGGCACGCCGCGCCAGTACCGTCACCAGTTCGGCGTCGGTGTGCCGCTCGGCACGGGCTATGGCTTCGGCAATCTGCCGCTGATCATACTCGTCAAAAGGGGTCATGCCGTCGGTCTCTGAGCTTTCTTATAGTTGTTGTCCCGGCATACGGGGCTTCGTCCGCGGGTGACATATTCAGGCATAATCGGCCGCTGGAAGCATTGCCTGCAAATCGTACAACAATAGCCGCCTGAAAACTTCGGCCGCGCGCGTACCACCCTGGATACGGCAGAGGCCCCACAACGGAACTGATGATGAAACTGTCTTTGCTGGGCCTGGCCATGGGCCTTGCCAGTCAGGCGGCCCTCGCCGCCACCTCCGCCCCGCCCCTGCAGGACAAGCAGGCCTTCATCGACCATCTGGTCAGCCAGATGACCGAAGCCGAGAAAATCGGCCAACTGCGCCTGATCAGCATCGGCCCGGAAATGCCGCGCGACAAGATTCGCGAGGAAATCGCCGCTGGCCGCATTGGCGGTACCTTCAATTCCCGCACCGCGCCGGAAAACCGGCCGATGCAGGATGCGGCCATGCGCAGCCGCCTGAAAATCCCGATGTTCTTCGCCTACGACACCGTCCACGGCGAGCGCACGATCTTCCCGATCGGGCTGGGCATGGCCGCCACCTGGGACATGGACGCGGTGGCCAAAGTGGGCCGCACCGCCGCCATCGAAGCCTCGGCCGACGCCCTGGACATGACCTTCGCCCCCATGGTCGATATTGCCCGCGACCCCCGCTGGGGCCGCACCAGTGAAGGTTTCGGCGAGGATACCTACCTGACCTCGAAGATCGGCCAGGTCATGGTGCGCTCGTTCCAGGGCAGCAGCCCGGCCAACCCCGACAGCATCATGGCCATCGTCAAGCACTTTGCGTTGTACGGTGCGGTAGAAGGCGGGCGCGACTACAACACGGTCGATATGAGCCTGCCGAAAATGTACAACGATTACTTGCCGCCCTACCGCGCTGCACTCGATGCCGGTGCCGGGGGCGTCATGGTGGCGCTGAACTCGATCAACGGTGTGCCGGCCACCTCCAACACCTGGCTGATGAACGACCTGCTGCGCAAGGAGTGGGGCTTCAAGGGTGTGACCATCAGCGACCACGGCGCCATCCAGGAACTGATCCGCCATGGCGTCGCCCGCGACGGCCGCGAAGCCGCCAAGCTGGCTATCAAGGCCGGCATCGACATGAGCATGAACGACACCCTGTACGGCCAGGAACTGCCAGGCCTGCTGAAGTCTGGCGAGGTGAGCCAGCACGAACTGGACCAGGCCGTGCGCGAAGTGCTGGGGGCCAAATACGACATGGGCCTGTTCAAGGACCCGTACGTGCGCATTGGCAAGGCCGAAACCGACCTGAAAGACTACTACGGCAGCGACCGCCTGCACCGCGAAGCCGCCCGTGACGTGGCGCGTCGCAGCCTGGTGCTGCTGGAAAACCACAACCAGACCCTGCCGCTGAAAAAAACCGGGACCCTCGCGCTGGTCGGGCCCCTGGCCGATGCCCCGATCGACATGATGGGCAGCTGGGCCGCCGACGGCAAACCGGCGCATTCGGTCACAGTACGCGAAGGCCTGCGCCGCGCCGTGGAAGGCAAGGCCAAACTGGTCTACGCCAAAGGCTCCAACATCACCGGCGACAAGGCCATCCTCGACTACCTGAACTTCCTCAACTTCGATGCCCCGGAAATCGTCGACGACCCGCGCCCCCCTGCGGTGCTCATCGATGAAGCGGTCAAGGCTGCGCAACAAGCCGACGTGGTAGTGGCCGTGGTTGGCGAGTCCCGCGGCATGTCCCACGAGTCGTCGAGCCGCACCACCCTGGAGATTCCTGCCAGCCAGCGTGAACTGATCAAGGCCTTGAAGGCGACCGGCAAGCCACTGGTACTGGTGCTGATGAACGGCCGCCCGCTGTCGATCAGCTGGGAACGTGAACAGGCCGATGCCATTCTCGAAACCTGGTTCGCCGGTACCGAAGGCGGCAATGCCATTGCCGACGTGCTGTTCGGTGACTACAACCCGTCCGGCAAGCTGGCCATCACCTTCCCGCGCTCGGTCGGGCAGATCCCGATGTACTACAACCACACCCGTATCGGCCGGCCGTTCACGCCAGGCAAACCCGGCAACTACACCTCGCAGTACTTCGAAGAGCCCAACGGCCCGCTGTACCCGTTCGGCTACGGCCTGAGCTACAGCAGCTTCGAGCTGTCGGGCCTGACGCTGTCGGCCAACAACCTCAGGCGCGGCGATACGCTGCAAGCCAAGGTCACGGTGAAGAACACCGGCAAGCTGGCAGGCGAGACCGTGGTGCAGCTGTACCTGCAGGATGTCTCGGCATCGATGAGCCGCCCGGTCAAAGAGCTGAAGAACTTCCAGAAACTGATGCTCAAGCCCGGTGAGACGCGCACCTTGAGCTTCCGCATCAGCGAGGAAGACCTGAAGTTCTACAATGGCCAGTTGCAGCGGGTTGCCGAGCCCGGGGAGTTCAATGTCCAGGTCGGGCTCGACTCCCAGGCGGTGCAGCAGCAGAGTTTTGAATTGCTGTAACTGAACGGTCGCCTGTACCTGCCCTTTCGCGGGCTTGCCCGTTCCCACAGGTACTCACACGTGGGGGCGGGCAAGCCCGGGTAAGGGCCAGCCCCGATGTCCCAATGACCCGGATCCGCGCCATGCCCTTTTCCTTTCGCGCCCTGCGGCTGGGGCTGATTACCCTGCTGATCCTGCTAGGCACTGCCCTCAGTGCCGGTTGGGCGATGCACCAGGCCAAGCGCCAGGCCATGGAAAACGACGCACAACGTGCCCACCAGCAACTGGGCTTGTACGCCAATACCCTGCATACACTGATCGACCGCTACCGGGCCCTGCCGGCCGTGCTGGCGCTGGACCCGGAACTGATAGACGCCCTGCGCGGCCCGGTCAGCGAGACGGTGCAAGGCGCCCTGAACCGCAAGCTCGAACGTATCAACGGTGCGGCCAACTCTTCGACCCTCGAACTGCTCGACCGCACCGGCCTGGCCGTGGCAGCCAGCAACTGGCGGCTGCCCAGCACCTACGTCGGCTCCAACTACGGCTTTCGCCCCTACTTCAAGCAAACCCGCAGCCAGGGTACGGGCCGCTTCTATGCCGTTGGCGTGACCAGCGGGGTACCGGGGTACTTTCTGGCCAGCGCAGTCAACGACGAACATGGCCGTTTTCTCGGCGCCATGGTGGTCAAGCTGGAGTTCCCGGAGCTGGAACGCGAATGGCGCCAGGGCAGCGATATCCTGCTGGTCAGCGATGCCCGCGGCATCACCTTCATTGCCAACCAGGACGGCTGGCGCTACCGCGAGCTGCAGCCACTGCGCGGCGCCGACCGTGCCGAACTTGCCGAAACACGCCAGTACGACAAGCAGCCGCTGGTGCCGCTGCACCATCAGGTGCTCACGCGCTTCGCTGCCAACAGCACCCTCAGCCGCGTGCAAGGCCCCGACGGCAGCGCCGAGTACCTGTGGGAAAGCCTGCCGCTGGCAGGCGAGGGCTGGACCTTGCACCTGCTGCGCAAGCCGCAGGTGGCGGCAGACGGCCGCAACGCCGCACTCGGCGCTGCTGCCGTATGGCTGAGCCTGGTGTTCGCGGCGTTGTTCATCAGCCAGCGCCTGCGCCTGGCACGCCTGCGCCAGCGCAGCCGGGAAGAGCTCAAGCGCCAGGTCGAGGAACGTACCCGCGAGCTGCGTACCGCCCAGGAGGGCCTGGTGCAATCCGCCAAACTGGCCGCGCTGGGCCAGATGTCGGCGGCCATGGCCCACGAAATCAACCAACCGCTGACGACCCAGCGCATGCAACTGGAAACCGTGCGCCTGCTGCTCGACAATGGCCGGCCTGCCGAAGCGCGGCAGGCACTCGAGCCGCTGGAGCAGATGCTCACGCGCATGGCCGCGCTCACCAGTCACCTCAAGACCTTCGCCCGTAACAGCCCGATGGGCTTGCGCGAGCGCCTGGACCTGGCCACCGTGGTCGATCAGGCACTGCACCTGCTGGAAACGCGTATCCGCAGCGAAGAGGTCGAGGTCGCGCTGTACCTCGCACGCCCGGCCTGGGTACGGGGCGATGCCATCCGCCTGGAACAGGTACTGATCAACCTGTTGCGCAACGCCCTCGACGCCATGGCCGACAAACGCTACAAGCGCCTGGAGATCCGCATCGAAGCCGATGGCGAACGGTGGCGCCTGAGTGTGCTCGACTCCGGTGGCGGCATAGCCGAGGCCGACCTGGCCAAGGTCTTCGACCCCTTCTTCACCACCAAGCCCGTGGGCGAAGGGCTGGGCCTTGGCCTGGCGATCTCCTACGGTATCGTCCATGAGGTCGGCGGCCAGCTGCAGGCCGAGAACCTCTCTGGCGGTGCGCGCCTGAGCCTTACCCTGCCCCAAGACCTGGAGCCTGCATGTTCAATTCAGTGATCGTCATCGACGATGAAGCCAGTATCCGCACAGCGGTCGAGCAATGGCTGAGCCTGTCGGGTTTCAACGTGCAGCTGTTTGCCCGCGCCGAAGACTGCCTGAGCCAGCTGCCGAAGCACTTCCCGGGTGTGATCATCAGCGATGTGCGCATGCCCGGCATGGGTGGCCTGCAGTTGCTCGAACGCCTGCAGGCGGACGACCCCGACCTGCCTGTGATCCTGCTGACCGGCCACGGCGATGTCCCCATGGCCGTGGAGGCCATGCGCAACGGGGCCTACGACTTCCTGGAAAAACCCTTCACCCCGCAACACCTGCTGGGCAGCCTGCGGCGGGCTCTGGAAAAACGCCAGTTGGTGCTGGAGAACCGCCGCCTGCACGAGCAGGCGGACCTCAAGTCACGCCTGGAAGGCACGCTGCTGGGCATGTCCCAGGGCCTGCAACTGCTGCGGCGGCAGGTGCTGGACCTGGCCAGCCTGCCGGTCAATGTGCTGATCCGGGGCGAGACAGGCAGCGGCAAAGAACGTGTAGCCCGCTGCCTCCACGATTTCGGGCCACGCGCGGCCAAGCCATTCGTGGCGCTCAATTGCGCGGCCATTCCTGAGGCATTGTTCGAGGCCGAGCTGTTCGGCCATGAGAGCGGCGCCTTCACCGGTGCCCAGGGCAAGCGCGTCGGCAAGCTGGAATATGCCAACGGCGGCACGGTGTTTCTCGATGAAATCGAAAGCATGCCGCTGGCCCAGCAGGCCAAACTGCTGCGGGTGATCCAGGAGCAGAAGCTCGAGCGCCTGGGGGCGAACCAGAGTATCAACGTTGACCTGCGCATCATCGCCGCAACCAAGCCCGACTTGCTGGAGGAGGCCCGTGCCGGGCGCTTCCGTGAAGACCTTGCCTACCGCCTGAACGTTGCCGAGTTGCGCCTGGCGCCTTTGCGCGAACGGCGCGAAGACATTCCGCTGCTGTTCGACCACTTCGCCCGCGCTGCTGCCGACCGGCTTGGCCGCGCTGCGCCGCCGCTGTCGGGCGCGCAACTGGCACAACTGCTGGCGCATGACTGGCCGGGTAACGTGCGCGAGCTGGCCAATGCGGCAGAGCGGCATGCATTGGGCCTGGGTTCACCCGGTACCGAGGTGGCCCCTGCCGGGCAATCGCTGAGCGAGCAGATGGAGGCGTTCGAGGCCCAGTGCCTGCGTGCAGCGTTGCGCCAGCATGGGGGCGCGATCAGTGCGGTGATGGAGGCGTTGCAACTGCCGCGGCGAACGCTGAACGAAAAGATGCAGCGGCACGGGTTGTCGCGGGACGATTTTACCGGCCAGTGATAAGCGGAATTCCGCCTATCACTGGCTGGCGATAGGCAGAATTCCGCCCATGCAAAGCACTTTCAGGGCCTGGCTCGCAGGCGCGTGGCCGGCAAAGTGCCCGCAAAGCGGCCTATTGCCCCGGTTTGGGTCGGCCCACCCCGGTTTGGCACACCTTCTGCAAATGCTCGTGTCAGCTGCGCCCAGGCGCGCTCCACAACAACAACGAGAAGGTATCCCTGATGGATAACGCCACCTCCCTGCCCGCTGGGGCGGCCGCTGCGCCTGCCGCAGAAAAAACTACCGCCAGCCGCCTGAAGTCGATCTTCAGCGGGTCCATCGGCAACATGGTCGAATGGTACGACTGGTACGTCTACGCCGCATTCTCGCTGTATTTCGCCAAGGCCTTCTTCCCGGCCGGCGACTCCACTGCACAACTGCTCAACACCGCCGCGATTTTCGCCGTTGGCTTTTTGATGCGCCCGATCGGAGGCTGGCTGATGGGCCTTTACGCCGACCGCAAAGGCCGCAAGGCCGCGCTGATGGCCTCGGTACTGCTGATGTGCGCCGGCTCGCTGGTCATCGCCCTGACGCCTGGCTATGAAACCATCGGCTTCGCCGCACCGGTCCTGCTGGTCATCGCCCGCCTGATGCAGGGCCTGTCGGTGGGTGGCGAATACGGCACCTCGGCGACCTACCTCAGCGAAATGGCCAGCAAGGACCGCCGCGGCTTCTTCTCCAGCTTCCAGTACGTGACCCTCATCTCCGGCCAGCTCATCGCCCTGGCAGTGCTGATCGTCCTGCAACAGACCCTGACTACCGAGCAGCTGTATGCCTGGGGCTGGCGCGTACCCTTCGTGATCGGTGCGCTGTGCGCCGTGGTCGCGCTGTACCTGCGCCGTGGCATGGAAGAAACCGCCTCGTTCACCAAGAAGGAAAAAGCCAAGGAAAGCCTGATGCGCACCCTGCTGCGCCACCCCAAGGAACTGATGACCGTGGTTGGCCTGACCATGGGCGGTACCCTGGCCTTCTACACCTACACCACCTACATGCAGAAGTACCTGGTCAATACCGTGGGCATGAGCATCAGCGACTCGACCACGATCTCGGCCGCCACATTGTTCCTGTTCATGTGCCTGCAGCCTGTGATCGGCGGTCTGTCCGACAAGATCGGCCGGCGCCCGATCCTGATCGCCTTCGGTGTACTGGGCACCCTGTTCACCGTGCCGATCCTCAGCACCCTGCATACCATCCAGACCTGGTGGGGGGCGTTCTTCCTGATCATGGCAGCGCTGATCATCGTCAGTGGCTACACCTCTATCAACGCCGTGGTCAAAGCTGAACTGTTCCCGACCGAAATCCGCGCCCTTGGCGTGGGCCTGCCCTACGCACTGACCGTTTCGATCTTCGGCGGCACCGCCGAGTACGTGGCGCTGTGGTTCAAGAGCGCGGGCATGGAAAGCGGCTTCTATTGGTACGTCACCGCCTGTATCGCCTGCTCGCTGCTGGTGTACGCGACGATGAAGGACACCAAACAGCACTCACGTATCACCACCGAGTGACCCGGTAAGGCCGTTCTGCAAGGGCGCCCAACGTGCAGGGCGCCTTTTTTTATGCCCCCTTAATGCCCCATGAGCCGATTAGCTGAGCTATTCGGCTCATGGCATAGACCATGCCCAGGGTAGGGTCCATGAAGTCGGACATCGTGGTGCCGACGGTGCTGGTGGGCTGAAAAATAGGTAGGTAAGCGATGAAAAAACCTTCATCGGTGATCTGCATCAGGTGTTCTTCTTAATCCCCTATTAATTGCCACCCTTCAGCCTGCACGGGCTGACTGATTAAGGGTGCATGCATCAACCCGTGCCCGGCCAGGCAAACGCCTATACGACGGTTACAGCACCCTAAAATATCGAATAACTCGATTATTTAGTGCATATATTTGCGCTTTTTAATCAGCATATTGGGCGTAATATTTAAGTCACGGAAACAAACAACCCACAAACCCCTGGAGCACTGACCATGAAAAACAAACTGATCCTCACCCTGGCCCTGTCGGTTTTCGCCACTGGCGCCTTTGCCGAAGATGGTTTCGACCAGACCAATGCCCACACCTTTGCCGCAGCCCAGACCCAGTCGGCCAGCTACGCTGAAGACGGCTTCGATCGGACCGGCGGCCAGCGCTTCGCCGAAGACGGCTTCGACCGCACCGGTGGCCAACGCTTCGCCGAAGACGGCTTCGACCGCACTGGCGGCCAACGCTTCGCCGAAGACGGCTTCGACCGCACTGGCGGCCAACGCTTCGCCGAAGACGGCTTCGACCGCACCAACGCCAACCGCATCAGCTGATCCCTGCTGCGAGCGCCCAGCCCGGCTTTTGCCGGGCTTGATCATTTGCAGGCAAGCAAAGGCTTGGCACACTAGGCTTCTTGTCTACCAGGAGGTAGGGCCAGTAAGCCCAGCACAATGTATTACTACGAACCCGCCAAAGGCCACGGCCTGCCCCACGACCCCTTCAACGCCATCGTCGGCCCTCGTCCTATCGGCTGGATCTCTTCGCAAGACCGCGAGGGACGCTTGAACCTGGCGCCCTACAGCTTCTTCAATGCCTTCAACTACATCCCGCCGATCATCGGTTTCTGCAGTGTCGGGCGCAAAGACAGCCTGAACAATATCGAGCAGACCGGTGAATTCGTCTGGAACCTGGCCACGCGATCGCTGGCCGAGCAGATGAACCAGAGCTGTGCGCCGGTGGCTGCCGAGGTCAGTGAATTCGAGTTGAGCGGCCTCACCGCCACACCGTCAAGCCTGGTCAAGGTGCCGCGCGTGGGCGAAACCCCGGTCGCGTTCGAGTGCAAGGTCAGCCAGATCGTCCAGCTCAAGCGGGCCGACCAGGCGCTGGTGCCCAGCTGGCTGATTCTTGGGGAAGTGGTGGCCGTGCACATTGCCGACCACCTGCTGAAGAACGGCATCTACGATACCGCGGCAGCCGAACCTATCTTGCGCGGTGGTGGCCCGGCGGACTATTTCGAGCTGGGCAACCTGTTCAAGATGGCCCGCCCGCCGGCCTGATCACCAGACCAGCTCACCCTCAGCGCTAACGCCTTGCAGGCGCTGCAGTTCGGCCGTGGCCGCTTCGTCGGCGGCCACGGCGCCCTTGAACACCTGGCCGTCGAGCACCTTGTGAAAACGCGGCGCGCCGCCCATACCCAGGGCTTTGACTGCGATGGCCGCGTGATAGCCACCACCTTCGGCCGGCACCATCGCCGACACCGCTTCGAACTGCGGGAATTCCCTACGTGCCATGTTGCTCTCTGCCTGCTTGATCATGGCCCGGCATGTTAACCCAAACCCCAGCCAGCGCGCGCCCTGTGGGAGGGGCCATGCCATCAGTCGAATGTATGCAAGTCCAGGCTGCTGACCACCTGCGCCTGCACCAGCTCACCAAACACCTCCAGCGTGGGCGACGCAAAATAGCCACTCATGGCCTGTTGGTCCTGCCAACTGCCGCTGAGCAGCCACAGGTCAGCGTCGGCCTGCGAACGCTGTACGCTGAAGCTCAGGCAACCCGGCGCACGCAGCGACGGCTCGAGCAGGTCACGCAGGCGCGCGCCAAGCTCCGCCGAGCGCCCGCTGCTGGCACGAATGAACGCAAGATGGGTGACCGGTTGTTTTAGGGCCATTGCACAATCTCCTTGAAGCAAGCGGACGAAAAAGCCAGGCTGCCAAGGTTAGGGGTTCGCCCGCACGACACGTTAGGCCATTACTGCTCGCCGCTTGCCTGATCCTGCGGCGCGGCAGGATCAGGCAAGCGACGTGCAGCTTTCGACTAGCGTCGGCCGTTGCCCAAACCTATGCTGCGACCGTCAGCAGAGGAAAGCATCATGACCATCGCCACGCCCACCGACCCGACCCTGGAACTGCAGCGCCTGGAGCTGGCCGAGCTGATTACCCGCCATGCCGGCGAGCCCCACGGCCCGGCGTCGGCCATCGCGGATCTGTACCTGGTGCGCTACACCGAGAATGTGCGCTCGGTCCCCACCCTGGCGCAACCGGCCTTGTGCATCCTTGCACAAGGCAGCAAAAGCCTGTTTCTGGGGGACGAGCAGTATGCCTACGATCCACTGCACTACATGGTGGTTTCGGTCACCCTGCCGTTGAGCGGCGTGCGGCTCGATGCCAGCCCCGAGCACCCCAGCCTGGGTTTGCGCATGGACCTGGACCCGGCCGAGATCAGCCAGTTGATCGCCGAAAGCGGCCCGATGCTGGTGCCCAACAAGCCATCGGGCCGTGGCCTGTACGTGGATAAAACCGATGCGGCGTTGCTCGACGCCCTGTTGCGGTTGCTGCGCCTGCTGGATAGCCCACGCGACATCCCCATGCTGGCGCCGCTGGTCCGCCGTGAGATCCTCTACCGCCTGTTGCGTGGGCCGCAGGGTTATCGGCTGTACGAAATCGCCTTGGCGAACAGCCAGACCCACCGGGTTTGCCAGGCCATCGCCTGGCTCAACAACCACTACCAACAGCCACTGCGTATCGAGGACCTGGCCCGTGAGGTCAACCTCAGCACCTCGACCTTGCACCACCGCTTCAAGGCGGTGACCTCGATGAGCCCGTTGCAGTACCAGAAGCAACTGCGCCTGCAGGAGGCACGGCGGTTGATGCTCAACGACGGGCTCGAGGCGGCGGTGGCGGCCTACCGGGTGGGCTATGAAAGCCCCTCGCAGTTCAGCCGCGAGTACAGCCGGCTGTAC
>NZ_BLJG01000071.1 GCF_009932375.1 Pseudomonas juntendi | reverse complement strand
GTGCTGGTGTTGCTGGTGGACATGCTCAGTGATGTGTTGCGCCAGCGTTATGTGCGGGCCTGACCGATAGCCAGGGCCGCAAGGCAGCCCGAAAATCCATCAGGCTCCCACAACCTCGCCACACTGCGCCTCGCGCTGCATCGATTCCAGGTTGCGCTCGATCGTCTCGCAGATGGTGTCCATCTGGATCTGGTGTTCACTGAACCTGAACGGGCTCTGCAAGTCGGTACCGATCCGCTCGATGGCCAGCAACATGAACCCCACCACCGTCGAGGCCAGCGGTGTGAACCAGCCCAGCGACTCCACCAGGCCCACCGGCACGATCAGGCAGAACAAGGTGATGAACAGGCGCGGAAAATACACATAAGGGTACGGCAGCGGCGTATTGGCAATCCGTTCCATGCCGCCCTGGGCATTGGACAGGTCCACCAGGGTTGCCTCCAGCCGCGCCAGGCGAATGCTGTCCAGCCGCCCGGCCTGGTACTCCCGGGCCAGCAAGGCCGCCGAGCCGCTGAGGATGTCGTTGGCGAAGTTGTTCGAGCGGTTGCGCCGTTCGAACTCCGCCGGCGGGATAAAAGCCATCAGTTCCTCCGGGCAGGGTTCTCCCTTCAGGTGTGCCGCCAGGCAGTTCACATAGGCGATATGCCGGCGCAGCAGGGTGGCCTTGACCGGGTTCAGGCCGTCGTCCGTGTCATCGATCAGGGTCAGCGTCTGCCGGGCAAAACTACGCGAGCTGTTCACCAGCGCGCCCCACAGGGTGCGTGCTTCCCACCAGCGGTTGTAGGCGCTGCTGTTGCGAAAACTCACCAGCACCACCAGCGCCGAACCCAGCAGGGTCAACGGGATCAGCGGCAAAGTGAACTTGCTGTTGAAGAACAGCATGAAGTCGATGGTGACCAGCACATCCCAGATCAGCAGCCAGAACAGCGACCAGCCGATGTAGCCGATGGTCTTCACCACCAGGCGGTACTTGCGGGCGATGACGTCTTTCACGCGGGGGTACCTCGGAACGCGGGGGATGCAGGATGGGACGTCGAGGGGCGCCGAAGGTTCGTCATCCTTGAGCGGGTGTATCCATAAGGATACGATTGGGTGGCCACTTGATGATGCCGAATGGTGTGAAGCCCAGCTGTGGATAGAGCAGCAGGCCGGCGATGTCGTGATTGAAGCATGGCACTCGGACCTCCCGAGCGCAGGCTCAAATCCCGCGCAGGCCCTGTAGGAGCGGGTTTACCCGCGAAGAGGCCATCAGCCTCACATCATAGGCCGCT
Organism: Pseudomonas juntendi; assembly: GCF_009932375.1. GTDB lineage: Bacteria > Pseudomonadota > Gammaproteobacteria > Pseudomonadales > Pseudomonadaceae > Aquipseudomonas > Aquipseudomonas juntendi. The sequence goes on along the minus strand of NZ_BLJG01000071.1, from coordinate 27,048 downwards.
TTCCATCCAGCACCGCGCCCCGATTCACGGCTTGGCGGCCACCGCCACGTAGCCTTTGACCGCAGCCGGCGCCCTCGGCTTGGCCTTGCGTGCCAGCAGGTACTGATAGCGCCGCCACTCCTTGTCGATCTCGTTGAACGACATGAACACGCTGATGCGTTCCTTGCCGATCAGGTCGGGGCGCCTGCCAGCGTCGATCTCGCTGGTCGGGATGATGGCCACGTTGATGCCCACGACCTTGCCATCCTCGGCAAACACAGGCCCACCCGACATGCCTTTGGTGATCGGGCCATCGTGTACCGAGTAGAAGACACTGCCAGGCGTACCTTCCAGCCGAACCAGCGACGGCAGGGCATGGCCCTTGCCTTGCATCGGCATCATCAAGCTGTTGTAGCCGACCGCCGTCACGGCCTCGCCCGGCACGTACTGGCGCCAGGCCGGTACCGTCGCAGCCTTGTGCTTGAAGAACACCACATCACCGAGGCCTTCGTGAACCACGTTGGGCAGGAAGGGGGTGTGTTTGGCGGTTACTGCGTAATCCTCGTTCCACTGGATGGCGCTGGCCATCAGCAGCATTGGCAGCGGAGCACCGGAGGTGACCACGAATGCCTGGCTGTAGACGGGATCGGAAACGTAAGACGTTGGCACTCCATTGCACCCACCCAGCAGCATCATTGCTGCCACACAGGGCGCTATAGCTTTCATGGTTCACACAGGATTGAGGGGGAAGGGTGCGCAACTATGGCTAAGTGCCATTATTCGGACAATCCTTTCGTGATATATCCGACGAATGACAGCTTAAGGGCTAATCAGAAGGGTAGCCAATTGAATCGGGGTATCGGGGTGAGGCCCGGCGCCGTGGCGGTGGCGTCAAGGCGAAGGGTGGTTTTGGCGAGACGAAAAAAAACCGACCATACGGTCGGTTTTTTCCGGATTTTGGTGCCCCGAGGGAGACTCGAACTCCCACTCCTTTCGAAAACGGATTTTGAATCCGCCGCGTCTACCAATTCCGCCATCAGGGCGTGTGGCGCGCAGTATAGAGAGCTGCCGCTGGTCGGTCAATCGGCTTTCATGGTCAATTTTCACACATTGGGCTAAACTTCCCGGCCCTGCCGAACCGAACATCATCATGCGCGTCGCCGATTTTTCCTTCGAACTCCCCGATTCCCTGATCGCCCGCCACCCACTGGCCGAGCGCCATGGCAGCCGTCTGCTGGTCCTCGATGGGCCGAGCGGCGTGCTGGCACACCGGCAATTCCCCGATTTGCTCGAGTACCTGCGCCCCGGCGACCTGATGGTGTTCAACAACACCCGGGTCATTCCGGCCCGCTTGTTCGGCCAGAAAGCGTCTGGCGGCAAGCTGGAAGTGCTGGTCGAACGCGTGCTCGACAGCCACCGGGTGCTGGCTCACGTAAGGGCCAGCAAGGCGCCGAAAGAGGGCGCGGTCATCCTCATCGATGGCGGTGGCGAGGCCGAAATGGTCGCCCGCCACGACACACTGTTCGAGCTGCGCTTCACCGAAGAGGTGCTGCCACTGCTCGACCGCGTCGGGCACATGCCGTTGCCGCCCTATATCGACCGCCCCGACGAGGGCGCCGACCGTGAGCGCTACCAGACCGTCTACGCCCAGCGTGCCGGTGCAGTGGCCGCGCCCACCGCCGGCCTGCACTTCGATGAAGCGCTGCTGGAAAAAATTGCCGCCAAGGGCGTGGAGCGCGCCTTCGTCACCCTGCACGTGGGCGCCGGCACGTTCCAGCCGGTGCGTGTCGACAAGATCGAAGACCACCATATGCACAAAGAGTGGCTCGAAGTGAGCCAGGACGTGGTCGATGCCATCACGGCCTGTCGCGCTCGCGGTGGCCGGGTGATCGCCGTGGGCACCACCAGCGTGCGTTCGCTGGAAAGTGCCGCGCGCGACGGCGTGCTCAAGGCGTTCAGCGGCGACACGGATATTTTCATCTACCCGGGTCGGCCGTTCCATGTGGTCGACGCACTGGTCACCAACTTCCACCTGCCGGAGTCCACGCTGCTGATGCTGGTCTCGGCCTTCGCCGGCTACCCCGAGACCATGGCCGCCTACGCCGCGGCGGTGGAGCAGGGGTACCGCTTCTTCAGTTACGGTGATGCCATGTTCATCACCCGCAATCCGGCGCCACGCGGCCCCGAGGATCAAGCATGAGTCGCACCTGTCGAATGTCCTTCGAACTGCTGGCCACCGACGGCAAGGCCCGTCGCGGTCGCATCACTTTCCCTCGTGGCACCGTGGAAACCCCGGCGTTCATGCCGGTGGGCACCTATGGCACGGTCAAGGGCATGCTGCCACGCGATATCGAGGCCATTGGCGCCGAGATGATCCTCGGCAATACCTTCCACCTGTGGCTGCGCCCCGGCACCGAGGTGATCAAGAAGCACAACGGCCTGCACGATTTCATGCAGTGGAAGGGCCCGATCCTCACCGACTCCGGTGGTTTCCAGGTGTTCAGCCTGGGCGCCATGCGCAAGATCAAGGAAGAGGGTGTGACCTTCGCCTCGCCGGTCGATGGCTCCAAGGTGTTCATGGGCCCGGAAGAGTCGATGCAGGTCCAGCGTGACCTGGGGTCGGACGTGGTGATGATCTTCGACGAGTGCACCCCGTACCCGGCCGAGCACGATGTCGCGCGCACCTCCATGGAGCTGTCGCTGCGCTGGGCCCAGCGCTCGAAGAACGCCCACGCCGACAACACCGCCGCGCTGTTCGGCATTGTCCAGGGGGGCATGTACCAGGACCTGCGCATGCGCTCGCTCGAAGGCCTGGAAAACATCGGCTTCGATGGCCTGGCCATTGGTGGCCTGTCGGTTGGCGAGCCCAAGCACGAAATGATCAAGGTGCTGGATTACCTGCCTGACCAGATGCCGGCTGACAAACCTCGTTACCTTATGGGGGTAGGCAAACCGGAAGATCTCGTTGAGGGTGTGCGCCGCGGCGTCGACATGTTCGACTGCGTGATGCCAACGCGCAACGCGCGCAACGGGCATCTGTTTGTCGATACAGGGGTGATCAAGATCCGCAATGCGTTCCATCGCCACGATGAATCGCCGCTGGATCCGACCTGTGACTGCTACACCTGCACCAACTTCTCGCGCGCCTATCTGCACCATTTGGACAAGTGCGGCGAAATGCTGAGCAGCATGCTGAATACCATCCACAACTTGCGCCATTACCAGCGCTTGATGGCCGGTTTACGCGAGGCCATTCATCAGGGTAAATTGGCCGCCTTTGTCGACGCCTTCTACGCCAAGCGCGGGCTTCCGGTTCCGCCCTTGGACTGACTGTCTGCATCCATTATTAGAAAATTACATTAGGAGTGCCCAATGAGCTTCTTGATCCCCGCCGCATACGCGGACGCTGCAGCACCTGCCGCCGGCCCAGCCGGTACCGGCTTCGAGTGGATTTTCCTGGTCGGTTTCCTGGTCATCTTCTACCTCATGATCTGGCGCCCACAGGCCAAGCGTGCCAAAGAGCAGAAGAACCTGCTGAGCAACTTGCAAAAAGGTGACGAAGTTGTCACCAACGGCGGTATCGCCGGCAAGATCGTCAAGGTTTCCGATGACTTCGTGGTTCTGGAAGTGTCCGACACTGTCGAACTGAAGTTCCAGAAGGGCGCCATTGCTGCGACCCTGCCAAAAGGTACGCTCAAGGCTATCTGAGTTACCGGTTTTATTTTCCAGTCGGGGCGCGCAACGCGCCCCGCGTCTTGAACGGGCGGCGTGATGCTGAACAAATACCCTCTGTGGAAATATGCACTGATCGTGCTGGTACTGGTGGTCGGTTTCATTTATTCCGCACCCAACCTTTACCCGGACGACCCGGCGGTGCAGATCAGTGGTGCCAGCTCGGCGCTGCAGGTGAACCAGGCCGACCTCGACCGCGTCAGCAAGGCGTTGGTCGATGCCAAGATCGCAGTCAAGGGCACCAGCCTGGGCGAGAAGGGCAGCGGGCTGATCCGCCTGACCAACCAGGAAGACCAGCTGCCGGCCAAGGATGTGGTGCGCAAGGCGCTGGGCGATGATTACGTCGTGGCCCTGAACCTGGCCCAGACGACTCCGCAATGGCTGCGCAACCTGGGTGCAAGCCCGATGAAGCTGGGCCTGGACCTGTCCGGTGGTGTGCACTTCCTGCTGGAAGTGGACATGGACAAGGCCATGAGCGCCCGCATGAAAGTCTACGAAGGCGAGGTCAAGACCTTGCTGCGTAAAGAGCGTGTGCGCTACCGCAGCCTGCCTCAGCAGGATGGTGGCATCATGCTGGGCTTTGCTGACGATGCAACCCGCGAACAGGCGCGTGCCCTGATCCGCAAGAATTTCAATGATTTCGACCTGACCACCACCGAGCGCAACGACCTTGCGGTGCTGCGCCTGGCGCTGACCCAGGCGAAGGTCGCCGAAATCCGCGAATACTCGATCAAGCAGAACCTCACCACCGTGCGCAACCGCGTCAACGAGCTGGGCGTGGCCGAGCCGCTGGTACAGCGTCAGGGCGCCAACCGCATCGTGGTCGAGTTGCCAGGTGTGCAGGACACTGCCGAAGCCAAACGTATCCTGGGTAAAACCGCCAACCTCGAGTTCCGTTTCGGTGCCGAACCGGGTGCGTCCAAGGCCACTACCGAGGTGTTCGAGTTCCGCGAGGGCGGCCGGTCCGCTGCGGTCGAGCGCGGGCTGATCATTACCGGTGACCAGGTTACCGACGCCCAGGCAAGTTTCGATGAACACGGCCGCCCACAGGTGAACATTCGCCTGGATGGCCACGGTGGCGAGCTGATGAGCCGCGCTACCCGCAGCAACGTTGGCCGCAGCATGGCGGTGATCTTCATCGAGCAGAAGCCGGTTACCCGCTACGTCAAGCAAACCGTCGACGGCGTCGAGAAAGACGTGGCCGTGCAAAGCTTCGTCGAAGAGAAGAAAATCATCAGCCTGGCCACCATCCAGTCGCCGCTGGGTAGCCAGTTCCGCATCACCGGCCTGAACGGCCAGGGTGAATCGTCCGAGCTGGCGCTGTTGCTGCGTGCCGGTGGTCTGGCTGCACCGATGTACTTCGCAGAAGAACGTACCATCGGCCCAAGCCTGGGTGCCGACAACATCACCAAAGGTATCGATGCATCGCTGTGGGGCATGCTGTTCGTCTCGCTGTTCATCATCGCCATCTACCGTGGTTTTGGCGTGATCGCCACCATCGCCCTGGCGGGCAACATGGTGCTGCTGCTGGCACTGATGTCGCTGCTGGGGGCCACCCTGACCCTGCCGGGCATTGCCGGTATCGTGTTGACCATGGGTATGGCGGTAGACGCCAACGTGCTGATCTTCTCGCGCATACGCGAAGAGCTGAAGGCCGGCATGTCGGTGCAGCGCGCCATCCACGAAGGTTTCAACCGCGCCTATACCGCGATCATCGACGCCAACCTGACCAGCCTGCTGGTCGGCGGCATCCTGTTCGCCATGGGTACCGGCCCGGTCAAGGGCTTTGCGGTCACCATGTCCCTCGGGATTTTCACCTCGATGTTCACCGCCGTCATGGTGACCCGCGCAATGGTCAACCTGACCTGTGGCGGGCGTGACATCAAGAAGCTGTGGGTTTGAGGGAGCTGCGATGAAAACCATCAACTTCATGGGCGTGCGCAATGTCGCGTTCGCCATTACCGTGCTCCTCACCGTGCTGGCGCTGTTCAGCTGGTGGCAGAAAGGCCTGAACTTCGGCCTGGACTTCACCGGTGGTACGCTGATCGAGCTGACCTACGAGCGCCCGGCAGACCTCAAGGCGGTACGCGCCGAGCTGGTCGACTCCGGTTTCCACGAGGCCGTGGTGCAAAGCTTTGGTGCTACCACCGACCTGTTGGTGCGTATGCCGGGTGATGACCCGCAACTGGGCAACAAGGTAGCTGCCGCACTGCAGAAGGCGGGCGGCGACAACCCGGCCACGCTCAAGCGCGTCGAGTTCGTTGGCCCGCAGGTGGGTGAAGAGCTGCGCGACCAGGGTGGCATGGGCATGCTGCTGGCGTTGGGCGGCATCCTCATCTACCTGGCCTTCCGCTTCCAGTGGAAGTTCGCGGTGGGGGCGATCATCTCGCTGATTCACGACGTGGTGGTCACGCTGGGTATCCTGTCGTTCTTCCAGATCACCTTCGACCTGATGGTATTGGCGGCAGTGCTGGCGATCATCGGCTACTCGCTGAACGACACCATCGTCGTGTTCGACCGGGTGCGGGAAAACTTCCGCGTCATGCGCAAGGCTTCGTTGATCGAGAACATCAACGTGTCCACCACCCAGACCTTGCTGCGTACCATCGCCACCTCGGTTTCGACCTTGCTGGCCATCGCGGCGCTGTTGTTCTTCGGCGGTGACAACCTGTTCGGCTTCTCGCTGGCCTTGTTCATCGGGGTGATGGCAGGTACCTACTCGTCGATCTACATCGCCAACGTGGTATTGATCTGGCTGAACCTGAACAGTGAAGACCTGATCCCGCCGACCAAGGCAGAAGGCGTGGACGATCGTCCGTAGCGGCTAGCCCAACACCGCCTGGCGGTGCAAAAGGCGCGAGTATTGAACTCGCGCCTTTTTTTTTGCTCCAAGGCTGGGAGAAGCGCGGGTTGCGACCCGCTGTTACGATCAGGAGGTTGACGTGAATAAATCAATGCTGGTGGGTGCGGTACTGGGTGCTGTCGGTGTGACTGCCGGAGGTGCTGTCGCGACCTACAGCTTGGTCAACAAGGGGCCTGAATATGCCCAGGTCACCGACGTGCAGCCGATCAAGCAACAGGTGAAAACCCCGCGTGAAGTGTGCAAGGACGTTGCCGTAACGCGCCAGGCGCCGGTCAAGGACCAGCACCAGATCGCCGGTACCGTGGTAGGCGCCCTGGCGGGCGGCTTGCTCGGCAACCAGATCGGTGGCGGCACCGGCAAGAAGATCGCCACCGTTGCCGGTGCGGTCGGTGGTGGTTATGCCGGTAACAAGGTGCAGGAAGGCATGCAGCAGCGTGACACCTACACCACCACGCAAACCCGCTGCAATACGGTCAATGACATCAGTGAGAAGGTGGTGGGGTACAACGTGAAGTACACCCTGGGTGATCAGGTAGGGCAGGTGAAGATGGACCGCGAGCCTGGGTCGACCATTCCGGTGGACAAGAATGGCAAGCTGATCCTGAGCGAGGCCGGGCAGTAAGTCTGAATGCGGTCCGCTCTTTTTTGTGGGGGCGGCCTTGCGTCGCGAAAGGGGCGCGCAGCGGCCCCAGGGTCTGTGACCCATCAGAGATTGTCGGGGCTGCTTTGCAGCCCTTTCGCGACACAAGGCCGCTCCCACAAAATGCGGATTGTGGACGGCTCCGGCAGGCACAAAAAAGCACCCCGAGGGGTGCTTTTTGTTTGCCAGCAATCCGCGCTTAGCGCTTCAGGCTTTCTGGCAGGTGTGGCTGGATAGCGGTCAGCACGGCCTTGAAGCACTTGATGTTGCCCGCAACGATGTGGCCTTTGTCGAGGAAGTCGTGGCCACCGTTGAAGTCGCTCACCAGGCCACCGGCTTCCTGGATCAGCAGCACGCCAGCGGCCATGTCCCACTCGGACAGCCCCGATTCCCAGAAGGCGTCGAAGCGGCCGGCAGCAACGTAGGCCAGGTCCAGGCTGGCAGCGCCGGCGCGGCGGATGCCGGCAGTCTGGCCGGTCAAGGCGCGGAACATGCCCAGGTAGTTGTCGAGGTCGGCCATCTGGCTGTCGCGGAACGGGAAGCCGGTACCCAGCAGGGCGCCTTCCAGGCTGGTGCGCGAGCTGACACGCAGGCGGCGGCCATTGAGTTGGGCGCCACGGCCACGGCTGGCGGTGAATTCTTCCTGGCGAACCGGGTCGACGATCACGGCGTGCTCAAGGCGGCCACGGTATTTGCAGGCGATGCTGACAGCGAAGTGCGGGATGCCACGCAGGAAGTTAGTGGTGCCGTCCAGCGGGTCGATGATCCACAGGTAATCCTTGCCCTCTTCACCGGTGCCGGCGTGCAGGCCGGTTTCTTCACCCTGGATGGAGTGGTTCGGGTAGGCCTTGCGCAGGGCGTTGACGATGGTCTGCTCGGCGGCGCGATCGACTTCGGAAACGTAGTCCTTGGCCTCTTTCTCATCGACCTTGATGCTATCCAGGCGTTCGATGGAGCGGAAAATCAGTTCACTGGCGCTGCGAGCGGCGCGCAGGGCGATATTCAGCATAGGCTGCATGGGCGGGTCACCTGGAGATGTTAAAGAAGAAAGCCGATCATTCTAGCAGAAAACTGTGGCGGCAGAAGGGGCACATTTGCTTTCGTGGCGTTACGTCTGTCGGTTCTGTAAGATCCAAGCCCCTGATTCCTGCATCTGTGAGCACAACACCTTGCTGCAAAATATTCGTGTTGTTCTGGTCAATACCAGCCACCCCGGCAACATCGGCGGCGCTGCGCGTGCCATGAAAAACATGGGCTTGTCGCGCCTGGTGCTGGTGCAGCCGAAAGAGTTCCCCGCCGTGGATGCCAGTGCCCGCGCCTCTGGTGCCGACGATGTGCTGGGCAATGCCCAGGTGGTCGACAGCCTCGAACAGGCCCTGGTCGGCTGCAACCTGGTGATGGGCACCAGCGCCCGCGAGCGCAGCATTCCCTGGCCGTTGATCGGCCCGCGTGAATGTGGCGAAAAGGCGGTGGTGCATGCCAATGGTGGCGAAGAAATCGCCCTGGTGTTCGGGCGCGAACACGCCGGCCTGACCAACGAAGAACTGCAGCGATGTCACTTCCACGTGCACATTCCCTCCAACCCCGACTTCAGCTCGCTGAACCTGGCTGCCGCCGTGCAAGTGCTCGCCTATGAGGTGCGCATGGCCTGGTTGGCCGCCGGTGTGGCACCGGCCCGGGTCGAGAAGGTTGATGCCAGCGAGCTGGCGACCATGGACGAAATGGAGCTGTTCTACGACCACCTGGAGAAAACCCTGGTGGGCATCGGCTTCCTCGACCCTGCAAAGCCCAAGCACCTGATGCCGCGCTTGCGCCGGCTGTACGGGCGGGTGGCGGTCGAGCGTTCGGAAATGAGCATTTTGCGCGGCATCCTGACCGAGACCCAGAAAGTGGTCCGGGGCGAGCCGCATAAACGGAAGGACTGAAAGATGTTTGAACGCCTGCGTGAAGATATTCAAAGCGTATTCCACCGTGACCCGGCTGCGCGCAATGCCTTCGAGGTGCTCACCTGCTACCCGGGCATGCATGCCATCTGGCTGCATCGCCTGGGTAATGCCTTGTGGCGGCGCGACTTCAAGTGGCTGGCGCGCCTGGTCTCGAACTTTGGCCGCTGGCTCACCGGTATCGAGATTCACCCGGGTGCCACCATCGGCCGGCGTTTCTTCATCGACCACGGCATGGGCATCGTCATCGGCGAAACCGCCGAAATCGGCGATGACGTCACCCTGTACCAGGGCGTTACGCTGGGCGGCACCAGCTGGAACAAGGGCAAGCGCCACCCCACCCTGGAAAACGGCGTGGTGGTAGGGGCGGGGGCCAAGGTGCTGGGCCCGTTCACCGTGGGTGCGGGGGCCAAGATCGGCTCCAATGCGGTGGTGACCAAGGCGGTCCCGGCCGGTGCCACGGCAGTGGGCATCCCCGGGCGCATCATCGTCAAGAGCGAAGACAGCGAAGTGGAGGCCAAGCGCAAGGCCATGGCCGAGAAGATCGGCTTCGACGCCTACGGCGTGAGTGGCGACATGCCCGACCCGGTGGCGCGCGCCATTGGCCAGATGCTCGACCACCTGCAGGCCGTCGACGAGCGGCTGGAGGGTATGTGCGGCGCGTTGACGAAAATGGGCAGTGACTACTGCGCCAAAGAGCTGCCGGCCCTGCCTGAAGATGACTTCACCGAAGCGGCCCAGGGCGTCAGGCGCGACACTCAGCCGCATTGATTGCGCCGCGGCGCACCGAGGTAGACATACGGGGCGTGTGCTCACGCCCCTCGTCTGCTACAATCGCGCCGCCTCCCAGATGCAAACCCGACTAAAGCAGTAGGTCTAATAGTTGACTTAAATGCTCGGGAATCGCATACTTGCACACATCCCGAAACTCCCGTGGTACCCAATAGCCATGCGACTGACTACCAAAGGCCGATACGCCGTGACTGCCATGCTCGACCTGGCGTTGCACGCGCAGCATGGGCCGGTGTCTTTGGCCGATATTTCCGAGCGCCAGGGCATTTCCCTCTCTTATCTGGAGCAGCTGTTCGCCAAGCTGCGCCGTAGCAGCCTGGTTTCCAGTGTGCGCGGCCCAGGTGGCGGCTATCAGCTGTCGCGCGGTATGGAAACCATCCAGGTGGCACAGGTCATCGACGCGGTCAACGAATCGGTCGATGCCACCCGTTGCCAGGGCCTCGGGGACTGCCATGCCGGTGATACCTGCCTGACCCACCACCTGTGGTGCGACCTCAGCCAGCAGATCCATGAATTCCTCAGCGGCATCAGCCTGGCCGACCTTGTCATGCGCCGTGAGGTGCAGGAAGTCGCCCAGCGCCAGGACTTGCGTCGTGTCGCAGGCCGAACCGCCCAGCTGGACAAGATTGAGACGTCTGCCGTCGATTGACCCTTAGCCACGACGAGCGACGCCACCGCCTGATAGGAGAGACAAATGAAGTTGCCGATCTACCTCGATTACTCCGCGACCACGCCGGTTGACCCACGCGTCGCCCAGAAAATGGCCGAATGCCTGCTGGTTGACGGGAACTTCGGTAACCCGGCTTCGCGCTCCCACGTGTTCGGCTGGAAGGCCGAAGAAGCGGTCGAGAACGGCCGCCGCCAGGTTGCCGAGCTGATCAACGCCGACCCGCGCGAGATCGTCTGGACCAGCGGTGCCACCGAGTCCGACAACCTCGCCCTCAAAGGCGTGGCGCACTTCTATCAGACCAAGGGCAAGCACATCATCACCTCCAAGATCGAGCACAAGGCGGTACTGGATACCGCTCGCCAGCTGGAGCGTGAAGGTTTCGAAGTCACCTACCTGGAGCCAGGCGAAGACGGTATCGTCACCCCGGCCATGGTCGAGGCCGTGCTGCGTGACGACACTATCCTGGTGTCGCTGATGCACGTGAACAACGAAGTCGGCTCGATCAACGACATCGCCGCCATCGGTGAGCTGACCCGTGCGCGTGGCGTGCTGTTCCATGTCGATGCCGCCCAGTCGGCCGGCAAGGTGGAAATCGACGTGCAGAAGCTGAAGGTCGACCTGATGTCGTTCTCGGCGCACAAAGCCTACGGCCCGAAAGGCATCGGCGCGCTGTACGTCAGCCGCAAGCCGCGTGTGCGTCTGGAAGCCATCATCCACGGTGGTGGTCATGAGCGCGGCATGCGTTCGGGCACCCTGCCGACCCACCAGATCGTCGGCATGGGCGAAGCATTCGCCATCGCCAAGCAGGAAATGGCCGCCGAAAACGTACGCATCAAGGCCCTGAGCGACCGCTTCTTCAAGCAGGTCTCCAGCCTTGAAGAGCTGTACGTCAACGGTAGCCAGACTGCCCGCGTACCGCACAACCTGAACCTGAGCTTCAACTACGTCGAAGGCGAATCGCTGCTGATGTCGCTGAAGGACATCGCCGTATCTTCCGGTTCGGCGTGCACCTCCGCGTCGCTCGAGCCGTCGTACGTACTGCGTGCTCTGGGCCGCAACGACGAGCTGGCGCACAGCTCGATCCGCTTCTCCTTCGGCCGCTTCACCACCGAAGAAGAAGTCGACTACGCCGCGCAGAAAGTCTGCGAGGCCGTCAACAAACTGCGTGAACTGTCGCCGCTGTGGGATATGTACAAAGACGGCGTTGACATCTCCAAGATCGAGTGGGCCGCCCACTAAGCAGTCGCCGGCAAGAGCGGCTCCCTGATGAGGAAGGAATTGCACCATGGCATACAGTGAAAAGGTCATCGACCACTACGAAAACCCACGCAACGTCGGCAAGATGAATGCCGAAGACCCGGATGTCGGTACCGGCATGGTCGGCGCCCCTGCGTGTGGCGACGTGATGCGTCTGCAAATCAAGGTCAACGAACAGGGCGTGATCGAAGACGCCAAGTTCAAGACCTACGGTTGCGGTTCGGCCATCGCTTCCAGCTCCCTCGCTACCGAGTGGATGAAGGGCAAGACCCTGGACGAAGCCGAAACCATCAAGAACACCCAGCTGGCAGAAGAACTGGCGTTGCCGCCGGTCAAGATCCACTGCTCGGTACTCGCCGAAGATGCCATCAAGGCAGCTGTGCGCGATTACAAGCAGAAGAAAGGCTTGATCTAAGCCGCCTGTTGCGAGGTAAGGAGTCCTGATGGCTATCAGCATGACAGAAGCCGCCGCCAACCACATTCGCCGCTCCCTCGATGGGCGCGGCAAAGGTGAGGGCATTCGCCTGGGCGTGCGCACCACCGGTTGCTCGGGCCTGGCCTACGTGCTGGAGTTCGTTGACGAGCTGGCCGACGAAGACCAGGTGTTCGAAAACCACGGCGTCAAGGTGATCATCGATCCCAAGAGCCTGGTGTATCTCGACGGTACCGAGCTGGACTTCGTCAAGGAAGGGTTGAACGAAGGCTTCAAGTTCAACAACCCCAACGTGCGCGGTGAGTGTGGCTGCGGCGAAAGCTTCAACGTTTGAGGCCGGCTGTGGGTACTCCTTGTCACTACGCATTGTTTGACCTCCAGCCAAGCTTCCGCCTGGATCTCGACAAGCTGGCCACTCGCTACCGCGAGCTGGCCCGCGAAGTCCATCCCGACCGTTTTGCCGACGCCTCCGAGCGGGAGCAGCGGGTCGCGCTGGAAAAGTCCGCAGCCCTCAACGACGCCTACCAGACGCTGCGCAGTGCGCCGCGTCGTGCCCGCTATCTGCTGGCCATCAGCGGTCACGAAGTGCCCCAGGAAGTCACGGTCCACGACCCGGACTTTCTGTTGCAGCAGATGCAGTGGCGCGAAGAGCTGGAAGAGCTGCAGGACGAAGCCGACCTGGACGGCGTAGCGGCATTCAAGAAGCGCTTGAAGGCCGCCCAGGACTCGCTGAACGAGGATTTCGCTGCCTGCTGGGATGTTCCCGCCGAGCGCGACAAGGCTGAGCGCCTGATGCGCCGCATGCAGTTCCTCGACAAGCTCGCCCAAGAAGTGCGCCAACTGGAAGAGCGCCTCGACGATTAACCCGGTGTCGCCCGTGATGGCACCTAAGGTACTCAGATAAGCATGGCCCTACTGCAGATTGCCGAACCCGGTCAAACCCCCCAACCGCACCAGCGTCGCCTGGCGGTGGGCATTGACCTGGGTACCACCAACTCCATGGTCGCCGCCTTGCGCAGCGGCCGCAGCGAGCCCCTGCCCGATGCGCAGGGTAACGTCATTCTGCCGTCCGCGGTACGCTACCTCGACGGGCGTATCGAGGTGGGGCAGGCCGCGCGTGAGGCCGCTTCCAGCGACCCGCTGAACACTGTGCTGTCGGTCAAGCGCCTGATGGGGCGCGGCGTTGCCGACGTCAAGCAGTTGGGCGAGCAACTGCCTTACCGCTTTGTCGGCGGTGAGTCGCACATGCCGTTCATCGATACCGTGCAGGGCCCGAAAAGCCCGGTGGAAGTGTCCGCCGACATCCTCAAGGTGCTGCGTGAGCGGGCCGAAGCGACCCTGGGTGGCGAGCTGGTAGGCGCGGTGATCACCGTGCCAGCTTACTTCGACGACGCGCAGCGCCAGGCGACCAAAGACGCTGCACGCCTGGCAGGCCTGAGCGTGCTGCGCCTGCTCAATGAGCCGACCGCCGCTGCCGTGGCCTACGGCCTGGACCAGAACGCCGAAGGCGTGGTGGCCATCTATGACCTGGGCGGCGGTACCTTTGACATTTCCATCCTGCGCCTGACTGCCGGTGTGTTCGAAGTGCTGGCCACCGGCGGCGATACCGCCCTGGGCGGCGACGATTTCGACCATGCCATCGCCGGCTGGATCATCGAGCAGGCCGGTCTTTCCTCCGACCTGGACCCGGCCACCCAACGCGCACTGCTGCAGACTGCCTGCGCTGCCAAAGAGGCCCTGACTGACGCCGACGTGGTCACTGTCAGCCACGGTGCCTGGCAAGGTGAGCTGAGCCGTGTTGCCTTCGACGCCATGATCGAGCCGATGATCGCCCGCAGCCTCAAGGCTTGCCGCCGCGCGGTGCGCGACAGCGGCGTTGAAATGGACGAAGTCAGCGCCGTGGTCATGGTCGGTGGCTCGACCCGCGTGCCGCGTGTGCGCGATGCGGTGGGTGCGCTGTTTGGTCGTACGCCGCTGACCTCGATCGACCCGGACCAGGTGGTGGCCATCGGCGCCGCGATTCAGGCCGATACCCTGGCCGGCAACCGCCGCGAAGGTGGCGAACTGCTGCTGCTCGATGTCATTCCGCTGTCGCTTGGCCTCGAAACCATGGGCGGGCTGATGGAGAAGGTGATCCCGCGCAACACCACCATTCCGGTGGCGCGTGCCCAGGAGTTCACCACTTACAAAGACGGCCAGACGGCCATGATGATCCACGTGCTGCAAGGCGAGCGTGAGCTGATCAGCGACTGCCGCTCGCTGGCGCGTTTCGAGCTGCGTGGCATTCCGGCCATGGTCGCCGGCTCGGCAAAAATCCGCGTCACCTTCCAGGTGGATGCCGACGGCCTGCTCAGCGTTGCCGCGCGCGAGCTGGGTTCGGGCGTGGAAGCCAGCATCCAGGTCAAGCCGTCCTACGGCCTGACCGACGGCGAAATCGCCCGCATGCTCAAGGACTCGTTCGAACACGCCGGTTCCGACAAGCATGCCCGCCAGTTGCGCGAGCACCAGGTCGATGCCGAGCGCCTGCTCGAAGCGGTACAGGGCGCCCTGGACGCCGACGGCGAACGCTTGCTCAGCAGTGACGAGCGCGACGCCATCGAATTCCAGATGCAAGAACTACGTGATTTGCTGGCGGGCACCGATGGCGCAGCCATCGAGCAACAGACCAAGCGTCTGTCGCAGGTGACCGACGCATTTGCCGCCCGTCGCCTTGATTCGACGGTCAAAGCCGCACTGGCCGGGCGCAACCTGAATGAGATCGAGGAGTAATCGATGCCGCTGGTAACCTTCCTGCCGCATGAGAAGTTCTGCCCTGAAGGCCTGACCGTGGATGTGCCAGCCGGGACCAACATCCTGGAGCTGGCCCACGACCATCACATCGAGATGGAAAGCGCCTGTGGCGGGGTAAAGGCTTGCACCACCTGCCACTGTATTGTTCGCAAAGGTTTCGATTCGCTCGAAGAAGCCGACGAGCTGGAAGAGGACATGCTGGACAAGGCCTGGGGCCTGGAGGCGCAGTCGCGCCTGGGTTGCCAGGTGGTGGTCGCCGACCAGGACCTGACCATCGAGATCCCCAAGTATTCGCTGAACCACGCTGCCGAAGCACCGCACTGAGGGCCTGTACATGAGTCTGAAATGGGTTGATGTACTTGAAATCGCCATCCAGCTTGCAGAAAGCAAGCCGGAAGTCGATCCTAAATATGTGAATTTCGTCGACCTGCACCGCTGGGTGCTGGCATTGCCAGAGTTCAGCGACGATCCGTCACGCGGCGGTGAGAAAGTGCTTGAGGCAATCCAGGCCGCCTGGATTGACGAAGCCGACTAAGCGTTGCGTGCAGGTTAGGCAATCCCCTCGAACCCGCGTATAATTCGCGGGTTTAATTTTTCGTAACACTCATATTCTGGAGTTTTCCATGGCTGTTCAACGTACTTTCTCGATCATCAAGCCTGACGCCGTTGCCAAAAACGTCATCGGCAAGATCACCACCCGTTTCGAAGAAGCCGGCCTGAAAATCGTTGCCTCGAAAATCAAGCAACTGTCCAAAGCCGAAGCCGAAGGCTTCTACGCTGAGCACAGCGAGCGCGGCTTCTTCGGTGACCTGGTTGCCTTCATGACTTCCGGTCCGGTCGTTGTTCAGGTCCTGGAAGGCGAAAACGCCATCGCCAAGAACCGTGAGCTGATGGGCGCTACCAACCCTAAAGAAGCTGCTCCTGGCACCATCCGCGCCGACTTCGCCGAGTCCATCGACGCCAACGCCGTTCACGGTTCGGACTCCGAAGCTGCTGCTGCTCGCGAAATCGCTTACTTCTTCGCTGCTACCGAGGTAACCACTCGCTAAGCGAAAGCTTACGGGTGAGGGTGAATCCATGACGACATCTACTGGCAAAATCAACCTGTTGGGCCTGACCCAGCCGGAAATGGAACAATTCTTCGACTCTATCGGGGAGAAGCGCTTCCGCGCCGGCCAGGTGATGAAATGGATTCACCATTTTGGCGTGTCCGATTTTGCGGCCATGACCAACGTTGGCAAGGCCTTGCGCGAGAAGCTCGAGGCCGTTGCCGAGATTCGCCCCCCGGAAGTGGTCAGTGAAGACATTTCCGCCGACGGCACCCGCAAGTGGGTGATCCGCGTTGCCTCCGGCAGCTGCGTCGAAACCGTCTACATTCCTACCGACGACCGCGGCACCCTGTGCGTATCGTCGCAAGCCGGCTGTGCCCTGGACTGCAGCTTCTGCTCCACCGGCAAGCAAGGCTTCAACAGCAACCTCACCGCCGCCGAAGTGATCGGCCAGGTGTGGCTTGCCAACAAATCCTTCGGGACCGTCCCTGCCAAAATCGACCGCGCCATTACCAACGTGGTGATGATGGGCATGGGCGAGCCTCTGCTGAACTTCGACAACGTCATCGCCGCCATGAAAATCATGATGGATGACCTGGGCTACGGCATTTCCAAGCGTCGCGTCACCTTGTCCACCTCGGGCGTGGTGCCAATGATCGACGAGCTGGCCAAGCACATCGACGTGTCGCTGGCACTGTCGCTGCACGCCCCTAACGACGAGCTGCGCAACAAGCTGGTGCCGATCAACAAGAAGTACCCGCTGAAAATGCTGCTGGAATCGTGCATGGGCTACATGGCCACCCTGGGCGGCAAGCGCGTGCTGACCATCGAGTACACCCTGCTCAAGGACGTCAACGACCAGCCAGAGCATGCCGCGCAAATGATCGAGCTGCTGCGCGACGTGCCGTGCAAGATCAACCTGATCCCGTTCAACCCGTTCCCGCATTCGGGCTATGAGCGGCCTAGCAACAATGCCATTCGTCGTTTCCAGGACCTGCTGCACCACGGTGGTTTCAACGTGACCACCCGTACTACCCGAGGCGACGACATCGACGCTGCCTGCGGTCAGTTGGTGGGGCAGGTCAACGACCGCACGCGCCGCAGTGAGCGCTATATCGCTGTGCGCCAACTGTCTGCGGATGTCGAGCTGCAAGACAGCGCCGCCAGCCACTGACCGGGACCTTGCCCATGAGCCTGCGCGCCGCGCTGTCGATCCTTGCGCTTTCGCTGCTGGCCGGCTGCGTGTCGGGCGGCGCGAGCGACCCGCTGGGCAGCCGCCAGGGCAGGGCCGAAGCGGGGCGTGCCTACGTGCAGCTTGGGCTGGGTTATTTGCAACAGGGTTTGACCGAACAGGCCAAGGCGCCACTGGGCAAGGCCCTGGCCCTGGACAGCAGCGATGCCGATGCGCACGCGGCCCTGGCGCTGGTGTTCCAGGCCGAAGGTGAGCCGGCGCTGGCCGAAACACACTTTCGCAAGGCCCTGCAAAGCAGCGGCGGCAATGCGCGAATTCGCAACAACTACGGCAGTTTCCTTTATGCTCAGGGGCGATTTGCCGAGGCCGAGCAGATGTTTCGCCTGGCCAGTGCCGATACCCTGTATCCTGAGCGCTCGCGCGTATACGAGAACCTTGGCCTGACTGCCTTGAGGCTCGAACGCCGCGACCAGGCACAGGCCTATCTGGTGAAAGCATTGCAGCTCAACCAGCGGCAACCCAGGGCGTTGCTGGAAATGGCTGAGTTGTCCTACGAAAACAGGCATTATGTGCCGGCCCGGGACTACTACGATCGTTTCAGCGAGCTGAGCGCGCACGATGCCCGTAGCCTGCTGCTGGGCAGCCGCCTTGCCAGGGTGTTCGACGAGCAGGGCGCACTGGCCGAAACGGGCCAGCAATTACAACGACTTTATCCCGGTACGCCGGAATATCAGCAATACCTGTCGGAGCAACGATGAACGCCGCGCATCCCGAAGTAGCAGTAGCGCCTGGCCAGAACCCCGGTGAGCTTTTGCGCCTGGCCCGTGAGAAACGGGACTGGTCGCAAGCCGAGGTGGCCCGCAAGCTAAACCTCACTGTCAGTTCGCTGAACCACGTGGAAACCGGCGCCTTCGACAAGCTGCCCGGGCATACGTTTGCCCGTGGCTACATACGTGCCTACGCCAAGCTGCTGGACCTGGACCAGGCTGCGCTGGTCGATGCCTTCGACCGCTACACCGGTACCCATGCCAAGGGCAGCGACGTGCATTCGCTGGGCCGCATCGAAGAGCCGACGCGCCTGTCGCACAACATCCTGCGCGGCGTCAGCCTGCTGTTGCTGCTCGCCGTGGTCGGTGGCGGTTTCGTCTGGTGGCAGGACCAGGGCAGCCTGCGCGGCAAGGACCTGGCCAAGATGGCCCTGGAGCATGTCGAAGTCGAAAGCGCCGACGGCACCACCCAGATCCACCCGCTCGATGAGCCTGAAGACCAGGCCGTTACCGCCGGCCAGCAGGCTGAGACTGCACCGCTGCCGTTGGCGCAGGGCACGGGCGAACAACCCGCTGCAGCTGGCGAGCAGCCGGCGGCCGGTACAGCCACAGAGCCAGCCGCTGGGGCGGCAACTGCCCAGCAGGCGCCCGTGCAGGCAGCCGCCAGCACCCCGGCGGCCACGGCGGCCCCTGTAGCTCCCGCTACGGCCGCGCCGGCCGCCGCCACGCCTGCAGCCCCTGCCGCGGCGGTCGCCGCCAGTGAGCCTGCGCCAGTGCCGGCCGGTAGCGGCAAGGTCGCCATTCAGTTCACCGCCGATTGCTGGACCCAGGTTTCCGACGGCAACGGCAAGGTGCTGTTCAGCGCCATCAAGCGCAAAGGGGACAACCTCGAACTGACCGGCAAGCCGCCGTTCGCGGTACGCCTGGGCTTCGCCCGGGGCGCCCAGGTCAGCTACAACGGCCAGGCCGTCGATGTTGCCCCGTTCACCAGTGGCGAGACTGCTCGCCTGAAGTTGGGACAGTAAGTCATGCACGGCGAATCTCCGATCAAACGTCGCGAATCCCGCAAAATCTGGGTCGGCAATGTGCCGGTGGGTGGTGATGCCCCCATCGCGGTGCAGAGCATGACCAACACCGACACCAACGATGTGGCCGCCACCGTGGCGCAAATTCAGCGCCTGGTCGATGCCGGCGTGGACATCGTGCGGGTATCGGTGCCAGACATGGACGCTGCCGAAGCCTTCGGCAAGATCAAGCAACAGGTGAGCGTGCCGCTGGTAGCCGATATCCACTTCGACTACAAGATCGCCCTGCGGGTGGCCGAGCTGGGCGTCGATTGCCTGCGTATCAACCCGGGCAACATCGGCCGCGAAGACCGTGTGCGCGCAGTGGTGGACGCCGCCCGCGACCGCGGCATCCCGATCCGCATCGGTGTCAACGCCGGTTCGCTGGAAAAAGACCTGCAGAAGAAGTACGGCGAGCCTACCCCGGCCGCGCTGGTCGAGTCGGCCCTGCGCCATGTCGAGCACCTCGACCGCCTGGACTTCCAGGACTTCAAGGTCAGCGTCAAGGCCTCCGACGTGTTCATGGCCGTGGAGGCCTACCGCCTGTTGGCCAGGCAGATCGTGCAGCCGCTGCACCTGGGCATCACCGAAGCCGGTGGCCTGCGTTCAGGCACGGTGAAATCCGCCGTCGGCCTCGGTATGCTGCTGGCCGAAGGCATTGGCGATACCATTCGCATCTCCCTGGCGGCCGACCCGGTCGAAGAAGTGAAGGTCGGCTACGACATCCTCAAGTCGCTGCACCTGCGCTCGCGCGGCATCAACTTCATCGCCTGTCCGAGCTGCTCGCGGCAGAACTTCGATGTGGTCAAGACCATGAACGAGCTGGAAGGGCGCCTGGAAGACTTGCTGGTACCGCTGGACGTGGCAGTGATCGGTTGCGTGGTCAACGGCCCGGGTGAAGCCAAGGAAGCCCATGTCGGCCTGACTGGCGGCACGCCGAACCTGATCTACATCGACGGCAAGCCGGCGCAGAAACTCACCAACGACAACCTGGTCGATGAGCTGGAAAAACTCATCCGCCAGAAAGCGGCCGAAAAGGCCGAAGCCGACGCGGCGCTGATCGTCCGTGGCTGACACACAGAATTCGTAAGGACTTTTCGTGAGCAAATCGCTGCAAGCCATTCGTGGCATGAACGACATCCTGCCAGAACAGTCGCCGCTGTGGCGCTACTTCGAAGGCACTGTCGCCGGCCTGCTGGACACCTACGGGTACAGCCAGATCCGCACGCCGATCGTCGAGTTCACCGAGCTGTTCAAGCGCTCGATCGGCGAAGTGACCGATATCGTCGAAAAAGAGATGTACACCTTCGAGGACCGCAACGGCGACTCGCTGACCTTGCGCCCTGAAGGCACCGCCGCCTGCGTGCGTGCCGTGCTCGAGCACGGCATTACCGGTAACGGCCAGGTGCAGAAACTGTGGTACATCGGCCAGATGTTCCGCCACGAACGCCCGCAGAAGGGCCGTTACCGCCAGTTCCACCAGATTGGCGTGGAAGTGTTCAACCTCGACGGCCCGGACATCGACGCCGAGCTGATCATGCTGACCTGGCGCCTGTGGGGCCTGTTGGGCATTCAGGACGCGGTCAAGCTCGAACTCAACAGCCTCGGCACCAGCGAGGCCCGCGCCCGCTACCGTGATGCGCTGGTCGAGTTCCTGTCCGCACGCCTGGAGCAGCTGGATGAAGACAGCCAGCGCCGCCTGAAAAGCAACCCGCTGCGCATTCTCGACAGCAAGGACCAGAACACCCAGGCGGTGCTGGTTGGGGCGCCAAAGCTGGAAGACTATCTGGACGAACCTTCACGCGTGCACTTCGAGGGCCTCAAGGCTCGCCTGGAGGCCGCCGGCATTCCGTTCGTGATCAACACCAAGCTGGTGCGTGGCCTGGACTACTACAGCAAGACCGTATTCGAGTGGGTGACCGACAAGCTCGGCGCCCAGGGCACCGTGTGTGCCGGTGGCCGCTACGACGGCCTGGTCGAGCAGATGGGCGGCAAGCCGACCACCGGCGTTGGTTTCGCCATGGGTATCGAGCGTCTGATCCTGCTGCTGGAAACCCTGGGCAAGGTGCCGGAGTCCATCAGCCGTACTGTCGACGTCTACCTGTGTGCCTTTGGCGAGCAGGCCGAGCTGGCCGGGCTGCGCCTTTCCGAAGGTTTGCGCGACCGTTTGCCGGGCTTGCGCCTGGCCGTCAACGCCGGCGGCGGCAGTTTCAAGAGCCAGTTCAAGAAAGCCGATAAAAGCGGTGCGCTGTTCGCCCTGATCCTCGGTGACGACGAACTGGCCAAGCAAGTCATCGGCTTGAAGCCACTGCGTGGCCAGGGCGAGCAACAGAACATTGCCTGGGATGCTCTTGCCGAGCACCTGGAAACCGCGATCGCGCAGGCGTAACGCGGTTCAACAACGAATAGGCGAAAAGGAGTATTGGGGTGTCGAGTACTGATGATGATGACCTGGCAGGGGTCAAGGACTGGTGGAACCGCAATGGCAAGCCGCTGCTGACCGGCGCATTGCTGGCAGGTGTGGTGGTGCTGGGCTGGAATACCTGGCACAAGTACCAGAACAACCAGTCGCAAGGGGCCTCACAGTTGTACCAGGCCCTGCTCGAAACCAGCCTGACGCCAAGCGGTCAGCCCGACGCCACCAAGGTCGCGGAACTGGCCGGCAAGCTCAAGAGCGAGTTTGGCGGCACGGCCTATGCCCAGTACGGTAGCCTGTTCGTGGCCAAGGTCGCGGTCGAGAGCGGCAAGCTCGACGACGCCGCCGCCGAGCTCAAAGGTGTGCTGGACAAGCCTGCCGATGCCACCCTGGGCGAAATCTCGCGCCAGCGCCTGGCTCGCGTGCTGGCCGCCCAGAACAAGGCCGAGGATGCCCTGAAGCTGCTTGACGGTGATGCCGACAAGGCGTTCCTGGCCAGCCGTGAAGAGTTGAAGGGTGACCTGCTGGTGCAACTGGGTCGCGCCAGCGACGCGCACAGCGCTTACGAGAAAGCCAAGGCTGCGTTGTCCGATGACGCCGCAGTCGGTGGCCTGCAATTGAAGCTGGATGACCTGGCTAAAGGGGACGCGTAAGTGATCGGTTGGAAACATGCAGCAGTGCTGACCCTGGCCGTACTGGCCGCAGGTTGCAGCAGCAACAGCAAGAAGGAACTGCCCCCGGCCGAGCTGACCAAGTTCACCGAGGAAGTGGTGCTGAAGAAGCAATGGAGCCGTTCGATCGGTGACGGCCAGGGTGAAACCTACAACACCCTGGTACCGGCCATCGAGAACGACCGCATCTACGCCTCCGACGTACACGGCGACGTCTATGCCCTCGATCGCATCACCGGCGACGTGGTCTGGAACAAGGACCTGGAGCTGCCGGTTTCCGGCGCAGTGGGCGTGGGTTACGGCCTGGTCATGCTCGGCACCCTCAAGGGTGAAGTCATTGCCCTGGATTCCAGCACCGGTGAAGAGCGCTGGCGCTCCCGCGTGACCAGCGAAGTGCTGGCCCCGCCTGCCAACAACGGTGACGTGGTCGTGGTGCAGACCCAGGACGACCGCCTGATCGGCCTGGACGCCGCTACCGGCGACCGCCGCTGGATCTACGAAAACACCCCGGCCGTACTGACCCTGCGTGGCACCGGTGCGCCGATCGTCACCAACCGCCTGGCCATTGCCGGCCTGTCGACCGGCAAGGTGGTGGCGGTGGACATCAACAACGGCGTGCCGGTGTGGGAAAGCCGCGTGGCCATTCCCCAGGGCCGTTCCGAGCTGGAGCGCGTGGTCGACATCGATGGCGGCCTGCTGCTGTCTGGTCAAACCCTGTATGTCAGCACTTACCAAGGCCGCGTAGCGGGCCTGGACCTGGAAAGCGGCCGTGTGCTGTGGCAGCGTGATGCCTCCAGCTACGTGGGTGTCGCCCAGGGCTTCGGTAACGTTTACGTCAGCGAAGCTTCAGGCACTGTCGAAAGTGTCGACGAGCGCACTTCCAGCGCCCTGTGGTCCAACGACAGCATGGCCCGTCGCCAGCTCTCTGCGCCGGAAGTGTATTCCAGCTACGTGGCCGTGGGCGACTTCGAAGGTTACCTGCACCTGCTGAGCCAGGTCGATGGGCGCTTCGTGGGCCGTGAGCGTATCGACAGCGATGGCCTGCGCGCCCGCCCACTTGTGGTCGGTGACACCATCTATGTCTTCGGCAACAGCGGCAAGCTCGAGGCACTGACCATCCGCTGAAGCTATGCTTGAAGCCTTGGCGGGCTTCAAGCCGCGGCGCAGGAAGCGCCGCCCGTACTCCGGCCGCTGCCTTGCAGCGGCCTTTGCATTTTCAAGAATTCGAGAGTGGAGAGCCGATGGTTCCCGTAATTGCCCTGGTGGGCCGCCCGAACGTCGGCAAATCCACCATGTTCAACCGCCTGACCAAGACCCGCGATGCCATCGTCGGTGACCTGTCGGGCCTGACCCGTGACCGCCAGTATGGTGATGCCAGCTGGCAGGGTCGTTCCTTCATCCTGATCGACACCGGCGGTATCACCGGTGACGAAGTGGGCATGGACGAGAAAATGGCCGAGCAGTCGCTCATGGCCATTGAAGAGGCCGACTACGTCCTGTTCCTGGTCGATGCCCGCGCCGGCATGACCGCCGCCGACCAGATGATTGCCGAGCACCTGCGCAAGCGCAACAAAGAGGCGATTCTGGTCGCCAACAAAATCGACAACATCGACGCCGACGTGGCTCGCGCCGAGTTCTCGCCGCTGGGCATGGGCAACGCCATTCCGGTAGCCGGTTCCCAGGGCCGCGGTATCAACGCGCTGATGGAAGCCGTGCTCGGCCACCTGCCGCGCGACCAGGTCGAGGAAGCCCTGGACGCCGATGTCGCCGAAGGCGAAGAGGCTGTGCGCATTCCGGGCCCGAGCGAAAAGGATGGCATCAAGATCGCCATCATCGGCCGCCCGAACGTCGGCAAGTCGACCCTGGTCAACCGCATGCTCGGTGAAGAGCGTGTGGTGGTGTACGACCAGCCAGGCACCACCCGCGACAGTATCTATATTCCGTTCGAGCGCGATGGCGAGAAGTACACGTTCATCGACACTGCCGGCGTGCGCAAGCGTGGCAAGATCCACGAGGAAGTCGAAAAGTTCTCGGTGGTGAAGACGCTGCAGGCGATCAAGGACGCCAACGTGGTGATCTTCGTCATGGACGCCCGCGAAGGTGTGGTCGACCACGACTTGAACCTGCTGGGCTTTGCCCTGGAAGCCGGGCGCGCGATCGTCATTGCCCTGAACAAGTGGGACGGCATGCAGCCGGGCGAGCGTGACTACGTCAAGACCGAGCTGGAGCGCCGGCTGTTCTTCGTCGACTTCGCCGACATCCACTTCATTTCCGCCTTGCATGGCACTGGCGTGGGCAACCTGTACAAGTCGGTGCAGGCTGCCTTCAAGTCGGCGGTCACCCGCTGGCCGACCAGCCGCCTGACGCAAATCCTCGAAGATGCGGTGAGCGAGCACCAGCCGCCGCTGGTCAACGGTCGTCGCATCAAGCTGCGCTATGCCCACCTCGGCGGGGCCAACCCGCCGCTGATCGTGATCCACGGCAACCAGACCGAGAAGATTCCCAAGTCGTACTCGCGCTACCTGGAAAACACCTACCGCCGTGTGCTGAAGCTGGTCGGCACGCCGATCCGCATCGAATACAAGGGCGGTGAGAACCCGTACGAGGGCAAGAAGAACACCCTCACAGACCGCCAGGTCAACAAGAAGCGCCGGCTGATGTCGCACCACAAGAAGGCCGAGAAGAAGCGCCGCGACAAGCGCTGACCAGTTGCAAGCTACAAGCTGCAAGTAAAAGCAGGCCGCGTTTCTCGCTGCTTTTTCTTGTGGCTTGCAGCTTGAAACTTGTAGCTTATAGCTCTCAGTCCCCAGGAAAGAGGGCTCCATGATCCGCAGCAAACTGCCGAATGTCGGCACGACCATCTTCACCACCATGTCCCAGCTCGCCGTGCAGACCGGCGCGTTGAACCTGTCGCAGGGGTTTCCCGATTTCAATGGCCCACAGGCACTGCTCGATGCAGTAGGCCGGCATGTGGCCGCCGGGCATAACCAGTACTCGCCGATGACCGGCCTGCCGGCGCTGCGCCAGCAAGTGGCGGCCAAGGTGGAGCGCTTGTACGGGGCAAAGGTGGATGCCGACCAGGAAGTGACCATCACCCCCGGCGCCACCGAGGCCATCTTCTGCGCCATCCAGGCGGTGGTGCATGCCGGTGACGAGGTGGTCGTCTTCGATCCGTGCTACGACAGCTACGAGCCATCGGTGGAGCTGGCCGGTGGCCGTTGCGTGCATGTGCAATTGAGCGATGGCGACTTCCGTATCGACTGGCAGAAGTTCAGCGATGCCCTGAGCCCGCGCACGCGCATGGTCATCCTCAATTCACCGCACAACCCCAGCGGCGCCCTGATCACCCGCGAAGACCTCGACCAGCTGGCGCAGCTGATCGCCGACCGCGATATTTACCTGGTCAGCGACGAGGTCTACGAGCACCTGGTCTACGATGGGGTACGCCACGCCAGCGTGCTGGCCCATGCGCAGCTGTACCCGCGCGCCTTCGTGGTCAGTTCGTTCGGCAAGACCTACCACGTCACCGGCTGGAAGACCGGTTACGTGATCGCCCCGCCGGCGCTGAGCGCCGAACTGCGAAAGGTGCACCAGTACGTCAACTTTTGCGGCGTCACCCCGCTGCAGTGCGCGTTGGCCGACTTCATGGCCGAGCACCCGGCGCACATCGATGAGTTACCGGCCTTTTACCAGGCCAAGCGCGACCTGTTCTGCGGCTTGCTGGAGGGTTCGCGATTGCGCTTTACCCGCACGGCGGGCACTTATTTCCAGCTGGTGGACTATTCGCACATACGCCCGGACCTGAATGATGTCGACATGGCGCTGTGGCTGACCCGTGAGCACGGCGTGGCGACCATTCCGGTGTCGGTGTTCTACCAGCAACCCATCCCCGAGCAACGCCTGGTGCGCCTGTGCTTTGCCAAACGAGAGGAGACGCTGCGCCAGGCAGCGGAGAAACTATGCGCGATCTGAGCACATTGCCGAACCTGAAAATCGCCCTGGTGCAGACTACCCTTGCCTGGCATGACCGCGAGGCCAATTACGCGCACTTCGAGGTACTGCTTGAGCAGGCCGGTGAAGTGGACCTGGTGATCCTGCCAGAGATGTTCACCACGGGGTTTTCCATGCAATCGGAAAGCCTGTGCGAGCCTGAGAACGGCCCCACCTACAAATGGCTCAAGGCGCAGGCAAAAAAGTACAACGCGGTGATTACCGGAAGCGTGATCGTGCAGGCGGCCGATGGCAGCCACCGCAACCGGCTGCTGTGGGCGCGCCCGGATGGCGAGATTCTGCACTACGACAAGCGCCATCTGTTCCGCATGGCGGGCGAGCACAAGCATTACACCCCGGGCGAGCGCCAGGTGCAGTTCGAGCTCAAGGGCTGGCGGATTCGCCCGCTGATCTGCTACGACCTGCGCTTCCCGGTATGGAGCCGTGACGCCCAGGACACCGACCTGCTGCTGTACACCGCCAACTGGCCGGCCGCTCGCCGCCAGCACTGGAACCGCCTGTTGCCGGCGCGGGGCATCGAGAACCTGTGCTATGTGGCCGCGGTGAACCGGGTGGGTACGGACGGCAAGGGCTTTGCCTATTCAGGTGACAGCCAGGTGCTGGACTTCCAGGGTGAGAGCCTGCTGAGTGCCGGCGAGGCCGATGGGGTGTTTACCGTGGTGCTGAGTGCGGCGGAGCTGGCGGCGTATCGCACCAAGTTCCCGGCCAACCTGGATGCCGATACCTTCGAGCTGCATTGATTGCAAGACCGGCCCTATCGCCGGCGAGCCAGCTCCCAC
>NZ_BLJG01000070.1 GCF_009932375.1 Pseudomonas juntendi | reverse complement strand
TAAGGCGATCCCTGTGGGGCTTGCCTGCGATGGGCTGCAAAGCAGCCCCGATGTCACAGGTTGAAGGCCAGGCGGTACTCGCCCGGTGTGGCGCCAACGGCCTGGCGGAACCGATTGCTGAAATGGCTGGCACTGGCAAACCCGCACACCAGGGCAATTTCCCCCAACGGCATGCCCCCCAGCCGCAACAGCTGGCAAGCCCGGTGCAGCCGCCGGGCCAGCAGGAATTGGTGCGGTGGCAGCCCGAAGCTGGCGCGGAACATGCGCGCAAAGTGGTACTCGGACAGGTTGCAGCGCAACGCCAGTTCGCCGAGGGTGATCGGCTGGTCCAGGTGCGCCTCGAGGTAGTCGACCAGTTGCCGACGCAGGTTTGGTGCCAGCCCGCCTTTCAGGCGCAGGCCCTGGCGCAGCCCGACCTGGCTGAGCAGCGCATGGTCGACGATCTCATGCGCCAGGCTGCTGGCCAGCAGACGCTCGCCGGGTTCGTCCCAGTCCAGGCCGATCAGTTGGCGAAAGCGTCGGGCCTGCTGTGGGTCGTCAAGAAAGGTCGCTTCCTGCAACTGCAATTCACGCGGCTCACGGTCGAGCAGGCGCACGCAACCAAGGGCGAACTGCGCTTGGCTGACATACAGGTGCGCCAGGCGGATCTCGCCATTGACGACCCAATTCGATTCCTGGCCCGCCGGCATGATGCACAGCTTGTCGGGCGCGCCTTTGTCGGCCGGCCTTTGGCGGCGGAAGGTGCCGGTACCGTCGGCGATGTAGCACGACAGGGTGTGATGGCTCGGCGCCTGATAATCGCGGGCGTCGTCGCGGTTGCTCCACAACGCCGCCGCCAGCCCGTCACCCAGGTGCGCGCTCAGCTCCAGGCGGGCGTGGGGCGAGGCGTGCATGGCATTGAACACTTGCAGCTGGGTGAATGGCGTCATGGCGGGTTCCTCTGACGCCCATCCTACTGCGCCTTGAGCTTGCGTACAGCCGCCTGCGCGACAAATGCGCAAGTTTGTGCAAGCGCAAAGTACAGGGCAGAGCGAACACTGATTGCACTGGCGAGGGCTGCGCCCTCGATCGCCGGCAAGCCGGCTCCCACAGTTACAGCGCCCAGCTTGAAGGTTGACGCTGCCCCTGTGGGAGCTGGCTTGCCAGCGATGGGCCGCGCAGCGGCCCCGGGATGTAGGGTCGATCGCCTGAGGAGCCGCACCGATGAACCTGTCTCTCTACTTGCTCACCGTCCTGATCTGGGGCACCACCTGGATCGCCCTGAAACTGCAACTGGGCGTGGTCGCGATCCCGGTCTCGATCGTCTACCGCTTCGCCCTGGCCGGTCTGATCCTGTTTGCCTTCCTGCTGCTCACCCGTCGCTTGCAGCCGATGAATAGGCGGGGCCACCAGATCTGCCTGGCCCAGGGCCTGTGCCTGTTCTGCGTCAACTTCATCTGCTTCCTCAGTGCCAGCCAGTGGATCGCCAGCGGCCTGATCGCCGTGGTGTTTTCCACCGCCACGCTGTGGAACGCGCTGAATGCGCGGATCTTCTTCGGCCAAAGGGTTGCCAGCAATGTGCTGGGCGGCGGCGCCTTGGGCTTGCTTGGCCTGGGCCTGCTGTTCTGGCCCGAGCTGTCGCACCACGCTGCCAGCCGTGAGACCCTGTACGGCCTGGGCCTGGCCCTGCTCGGCACGCTGTGCTTCTCGGCCGGTAACCTGCTGTCGAGCATGCAGCAAAAGGCCGGGCTGCGGCCCATGACCACCAATGCCTGGGGCATGGTCTACGGCGCGTTGATGCTGGGTACGTTCTGTGTGGTCAGCGGCGTGCCGTTCGGCATGGAGTGGAACCTGCGCTACATCGGCTCGCTGTTGTACCTGGTGGTTCCGGGTTCGGTGATCGCCTTTACCGCCTACCTCACCCTGGTGGGGCGCATGGGGCCGGAGCGGGCCGCGTACTGCACGGTGCTGTTCCCGTTGGTGGCGTTGAACGTGTCGGCGGTGGCCGAGGGGTACCAGTGGACGGCCCCGGCCCTGTTGGGGCTTGTCGCAGTGATGGCAGGGAATGTGCTGGTGTTTCGCAAGCCCAGGGCACGGGTAGCTGAGGGGGTTGTGGAGGCCAGATGAATCATGGCCCTATCAGCGGCCAGCTACCGAAACTGTGGGCGCTGGCTTGCCGACGATAGGGCCGGTACAGGGACAACCGGGGGATCAGCCCTTCCACACCTGCGGGTTCACCAGGTCCCGCGGCCGCTCACCCAGCAGCGCCGCACGCAGGTTGTCCAGCGCCCGGTTGGCCATGGCTTCGCGGGTTTCGGCGGTGGCCGAGCCTATGTGCGGCAAGGTCAGGGCATTGGGCAGCTTGAACAGCGGCGAATCGCTCAGTGGCTCTTTTTCGTAGACATCAAGGCCTGCGCCGCGCAGGGTGCCGTTTTGCAGCGCCTCGATCAGTGCGGCTTCATCGACCACTGGCCCGCGTGCAATGTTGATCAGGAACGCGCTTGGCTTCATCAGCTTCAGCTCGCGGCTGCTGATCAGTTTGCGGGTCGCGTCCGACAGGGGCACCACGATGACCACGAAATCGGCTTCGGCCAGCAACTGCTCCAGGCTGCGGAACTGCGCGCCCAGCTCCTGCTCCAGCGCGCTCTTGCGGCTGTTGCCGCTGTACAGGATCGGCATGTTGAAGCCGAAGCGGCCACGGCGGGCCACGGCTGCGCCAATGTTGCCCAGGCCGACGATGCCCAAGGTCTTGCCATGCACATCACTGCCGAAGTGCGCCGGGCCCACGGTTGCCTGCCAGTTGCCGGCCTTGGTCCAGGCGTCGAGTTCGGCGGTACGCCGTGCGCAGCCCATGATCAGTGAAAAGCCCAGGTCGGCGGTGCTTTCGGTGAGCACGTCCGGGGTGTTGGTGAGGGCGATGCCGCGTTCGTTGAAGTAGTCCAGGTCATAGTTGTCGTAGCCGACCGACACGCTGGACACCACCTCGAGCTTGGCCGCACCTTCCAGCTGCGCCCGGCCAAGCTTGCGCCCGACCCCGATCAGGCCGTGGGCTTCGGGCAGGGCTTCGTTGAACTGGGCGGCGATGTCGCCCAACTTGGGGTTGGGCTGGATCAGGTTGAAATCGTGCTGCAGGCGCTCGGCCATGGCCGGGGTGATTCGGCTGAAGGCCAGGACGGTCTTTTTCATCGGGCTGCTTCCAAGGGGAAAGCTACAAGCTACAAGTTGCAAGCTACAAGCTACAAGAAAAAGCAGCACGTGAACGGATCTGCTTTTTCTTGCTACTTGCTACTTGCTACTTGCTACTTGCTACTTGCAGCTGCCCTTAGTCGGCGATCAGCACCTGATGGGTTTTCAGGTCGGCCTCATGCGCGGCAAGAATTTCCGGCAGCGAGTTGCGCAGGTATTCGACCCAGGTCTTGATCTTGGCATCCAGATACTGGCGCGACGGGTAGATGGCGTACAGGTTCAGTTCCTGCAGGCGGTACTCGGGCAGCACCCGCACCAGGCTGCCGTCGCGCAGGCCATCGATGGCCGAATAAATCGGCAGCACGCCTACGCCCATGCCGCTGCGGATCGCGGTCTTCATGGCGTCGGCGGTGTTGACCATGAACGGCGAGCTGGTGATGTTGACCATCTCCTGGCCTTCCGGGCCATCGAACAGCCACTTTTCCAGCGGGATCACCGGGCTGACCATGCGCAGGCAGGCGTGCTTGAGCAGGTCGGCAGGTTTGTGCGGCAGGCCATGGCGGGCGATGTAGGCCGGCGAAGCGCAGACGATGCTGTAGGTGATGCCCAGGCGCTGCGAAACGAACCCCGAGTCCGGCAGCTCGGTGGCCAGCACGATGGACACGTCATAGCCCTCGTCAAGCAGGTCGGGCACGCGGTTGGCCATGGTCAGGTCGAAGGTCACGTCGGGGTGCGATTCACGGTAGCGGGCAATCGCATCCACCACGAAATGCTGGCCCACCCCGGTCATCGAATGCACCTTCAATTGCCCGGCGGGGCGCGCATGGGCGTCGCTGGCCTCGGCCTCGGCTTCCTCGACGTAGGTCAGAATCTGTTCGCAGCGCATCAGGTAGCGCTTGCCGGCCTCGGTCAGCGCAATGCGGCGGGTGGTACGGTTGAGCAGCCTTGTTTGCAGATGGGCTTCCAGGTTGGAGACCGCCCGCGACACGTTCGCGGTGGTGGTGTCCAGTTGCGCCGCAGCGGCCGTGAAGCTGCCTAATTGCGCTACGCAACTGAAAGCACGCATGTTTTGCAGGGTGTCCATGGGTCACTCTCGAGGTAGAGGACAAAATTGTGTCACGAAGCAACGCAAAAGTTATGAAAACTTACCTTCGACCAAAGGCGGATTATCGCCGTTTTGGTAACAAAGATTCGCAGGAATCTACGCTTATCGCCAGTGCTGCCGCCCCCTAGAATTGCTCGGCCCCTCCACCTCTTCCTCGGGAAATCGCAGCTGTGCCGCGTCTCATCATCAGAACGCTCAGTGCGTTCAGTGCCTGTGCCCTTGCCCTCACCTTGAGCGGCTGTATCGGAACCTGGGGCATCGCCCCGCAAAGCAAGACGCTGCAAGCCAATACCCTGACCACCGACGCGGCCATTCGCGAAGCCGCAAGCGATGCTCACTGGCCCGACCAGCAGTGGTGGCACGCCTATGGCGACCCGCAACTGGACCGCTGGGTTGCCCTGGCAGTGGCCGGCAGCCCGAGCCTGGCCATGGCCGCCGCG
>NZ_BLJG01000069.1 GCF_009932375.1 Pseudomonas juntendi | reverse complement strand
GCCCGCTCCCACAGGTAGTGCGCTGGCTTTGAGTTCACGCAATACCTGTAGGTCGGTACAGGTTATTACAGAACCACAGTCCGGTTGGCGTTGAGGAACACCCGCCGCTCGATGTGATACCCCACCGCCCGCGCCAGGGTCAGGCATTCGATGTCGCGGCCCTTGGCGATCAGGTCTTCCGGGTAATGGCTGTGGTCCACCACCTCGACGCCCTGGGCAATGATCGGCCCTTCGTCGAGGTCGTTGTTGATGTAGTGCGCCGTGGCACCGACCATCTTCACGCCCTTGTTGTAGGCCTGGTGATAAGGCTTGGCGCCCTTGAACCCCGGCAGCAGCGAGTGGTGGATGTTGATCGCCCAGCCGTCCAGGCGCCGGCACAGCTCAGGCGACAGCACTTGCATGTAGCGCGCAAGAATCACCAGCTCGGCACCGGTTTCCTCGATGACCTGCAACACCTTGCGCTCTTGCCCAGGCTTGTCCTTGGGGTCGAGGGCAAAGTGGTAGTACGGGATCTTGTGCCAATGCGCCAAGGGCTCGAGGTCGGGGTGGTTGGACACCACCGCGACCACGTCCATGCCCAGTTGGCCAATGCGCTGGCGATACAGCAGGTCGTTCAGGCAGTGGTCGGCCTTGGACACCATGATCACCACTTTGGGGCGGTGATTCGGGGCGGTCAGCTCGAACACCATGCCGAACGCTTCGCCGCGCTCGGCAAGGCCGGCGCGAAAGCCGGCTTCATCGAAATCGTCCGGCTGGCGAAACTCCACGCGAATGAAGAAACGCCCCGACTGCCGGTCGTCGAAGGAGTGGTGCTCCGTCACGTAGCAGCGCTGCTCGAAGAGGTAACGCGTCACCACGTCGACGGTGCCGAGCATGCTCGGGCAGTCGGCGGTGAGAATCCAGGTATCCGGTGCCCGACTCATGTTCTGCGCTCCTTAAGCCTCGATGCTCAGGCCGTACTCGGCCGAAGCGTCCTGCAGCCACAGCCACCAGTAGTCGGCGAAGCTGCGGCGAATCACCAGTTCCCAGGTGTCTTCGGCGGTACGGCGGATCACCAGTTGCGACTTGGCGAACACGGTGCCGACGGCCTTGCCCACCGGGAAGTTGTTCGGGTGAACATCATAGCTGGTGGACTTCATCAGCACTTCACGTACATGGGGGCCGCGCAGTTCCAGCAGGCTTTGCCCGCCGCTCACATTGACCACCTGGATGTGCTGGCCTTCGAGGGCTGCACGCAGCTTTTGCTCGACCGCCAGTTCCTGGCCGCCAGGCACGATCAGCAGCCACTCATCGGGGCCGACCCATTGCAGCGACGTGTCACCGTTGGCCACCACGGTCAGGGCAACTGGCAACTCCAGGCCCAGGGCCTTGTGTACACCCGCGGCGAATTCCGGGTCATGGCCATCGCCGCGCAGGGTCAGGTGGCCGAGAAACTTCTTTTCGCGCAGGGTTACGCCTGCGTTCTTGCGGCCTTTGCCAACCAGGCTGGCCAGGTCGGCGTGGTGCAGTGGCGACTGGGCCTTGGCCTCGGCGCCGGGGTTTTGCTGGAAGACGTTGATAGCGCTCATTTCTTACCTGCCTTGAATTCTGGTTCGTCGATGCGACGCAGCGTTTGTGTTGGGGCTACCGGCCCTGTCGCCGGCAAGCCAGCTCCCACAGGGAACTCACCAACCTTCAAAGCTGCATCGATCCTGTGGGAGCTGGCTTGCCGGCGATTGGGCCTGGCCTGCCCCCACAGGGCCCGGAGTCAAACGTTCTGCCGCTCACCCTTCGGATCGAAGAACACCGAAGACACGATTTCCGCCTCGATCACGCTGCCATCCGCCTGCGGCGAGTAGACGCGCTCGCCCATGCGTTTGAGGCCGCCTTTGACCACGCCCATGGCGAACGAGTAGCCCAGCGAGTTGGACGCATAGCTGGAGGTCACGTGGCCAACCATGTCCATCGGGATCGGCTGCTTGGGATCGAATACCAGTTGGGCGCCTTCCGGCAGCCACTTGGTCGGGTCGATCGGCTTCAGGCCCACCAGCTGCTTGCGGTTTTCACGCACGCAGTCTTCGCGGTTCATGCCACGCAGGCCGATCCACGAGAACGGCTTGTTGCGGCCCACGCACCAGCTCATGTTCAGGTCGTCCGGGTTCATCGAGCCGTCGGTGTCCTGACCGACGATGATGAAGCCCTTCTCGGCGCGCAGAACGTGCATGGTCTCGGTGCCATACGGGGTCAGGTTGTACTTCTTGCCCGCCTCGATGATCTGTTCCAGCACGCCCATGGCGTAGTTGGCCTGCACGTTCACTTCGTACGACAGCTCACCGGTGAACGAAATACGGAACACCCGGGCCGGTACACCGCCTACGTTGCCTTCCTTCCAGGTCATGAACGGGAAAGCTTCCTTGTCCATGTCGATGTCGGTCAGCTCGCTGAGCAGCTTGCGGCTGTTGGGGCCGGACAGGGTCATGGTGGCCCAGTGGTCGGTGACCGAAGTGAAGTACACCTTCAGCTCTGGCCATTCGGTCTGGTGGTACAGCTCCATCCACTGCAGCACGCGGGCCGCGCCGCCGGTGGTGGTGGTCATGATGAAGTGGTTGTCGCCGACGCAGGCGGTTACGCCATCGTCGAAGACCATGCCGTCTTCCTTGCACATCAGGCCGTAGCGGGCCTTGCCCACGTCGAGCTTGGTCCAGGCGTTGGTGTAGATGCGGTTTAGGAACTCACGGGCATCCGGGCCCTGGATGTCGATCTTGCCCAGGGTGGAGGCGTCCAGCAGGCCCACGCTGTCACGCACGGCCTTGCATTCGCGGGCCACGGCAGCATGGATATCTTCACCGGCCTTGGGGAAGTACCACGGGCGCTTCCACTGGCCGACGTCTTCGAACTCGGCGCCGTTCTTCACGTGCCAGGCATGCAGGGCGGTGAAGCGTACGGGCTCGAACAGGTGACCACAGTGGCGACCCGCTACCGCGCCGAAGGTGACCGGCGTGTAGTTGGGGCGGAACATGGTGGTACCCATTTCCGGAATGGTAATGCCGATGGAACGGGCGGCAATGGCCAGGCCGTTGATGTTGCCCAGCTTGCCCTGGTCGGTACCAAAGCCCAGCGCGGTGTAGCGTTTGACGTGCTCGACCGACTCGAAACCTTCACGGGTGGCCAGTTCGATACCGGCGGCGGTCACGTCGTTCTGCTGGTCGACGAACTGCTTCGGCCCTTTGGTGCCCTTGTCGTGCGGTACCAGGAACAGCGCCACGGTGGCCTCTTCCTTGCGCGCAACGGTTTTCGGCAGGGTGCCAACAGTGGCCTTGAAACCGGCTTCGGTGGCCGCGCGAACGCCGCCTTCGAAACCATCGGCAATCACATCGCCCAGGGCGTAGACGCCGTTGATGCCACCCACGCATTCGCGTTTTTGCGGCGCATCGCCCGGTACGAAACCGAGGATGTCGTCACGCCATACCGGGCGACCGCCCAAGTGCGATGCCAGGTGAACGATCGGGCTGTAACCGCCCGAAGAGGCGATCAGGTCGCACTCAAGGGTTTCGCCAGGGCTGGTGACCTTGTGCGCCTGCACATCGATCGCCGCCACACGGGCGCCGGTCACGTGCTTGCTGCCCTTGGCCTCGATCACGGCACTGGAGGTAAGGATGCGGATGCCTTTGGCACGCGCTTCTTCAACCAGCGAACCACGCGGGTTGTGGCGGGCATCGGCAATGGCGACCACTTGCAGGCCGGCATCGTGCCAGTCCAGCGCCGCGCGGTAGGCGTGGTCGTTGTTGGTCGACAGCACCAGCTTGCGGCCCGGGGCCACGCCGTAGCGGCGTACGTAGGTGGACACGGCACCGGCCAGCATGTTGCCCGGCACGTCGTTGTTGCCGTACACCAGCGGGCGCTCGTGGGCGCCGGCAGCCAGTACCACGCGCTTGGCGCGCACACGGTGCACGCGGTGGCGTACCTGGCCGATCGGGGCGCGGTCGCCCAGGTGGTCGGTGAGGCGCTCGTGAATGGTCAGGAAATTATGGTCGTGGTAGCCGTTGACCGTGGCACGTGGCAGCAGGGTCACTTCCGGCAGGCCTTCCAGCTCTTTGACCACGGCGCTGACCCATTCGGCGGCAGGCTTGCCGTCCAGGGTTTCGCGGGTATCGAGCAGGCTGCCGCCGAACTCTTCCTGTTCGTCGGCCAGGATCACCCGGGCACCGCTGCGCGCGGCGGCCAGTGCTGCTGCCAGGCCAGCAGGGCCGGCACCGACGATCAGCACGTCGCAGTGCTGGTTCATGTAGTCGTAGCTGTCCGGGTCGTTCTGCAGCGGTGCACGGCCCAGGCCGGCTGCCTTGCGGATGTACTTCTCGTAAGTCATCCAGAACGATTTGGGGTACATGAAGGTTTTGTAGTAGAAGCCCGGCGGCATCATGCTGCCGCCGACCTTGCCCAGGATGCCCATGACGTCGTTGTTGACGTTCGGCCA
Source organism: Pseudomonas juntendi (assembly GCF_009932375.1). Lineage (GTDB taxonomy): Bacteria > Pseudomonadota > Gammaproteobacteria > Pseudomonadales > Pseudomonadaceae > Aquipseudomonas > Aquipseudomonas juntendi. The sequence goes on along the minus strand of NZ_BLJG01000069.1, from coordinate 25,660 downwards.
GCCGTTGGTGCTGGTGGCGACCAGACCTGCATACAGCGCCTGCTGGGTGGCACGCACGTTGGGGATCTGGGTGGCTTCGCTGGAGCCGATCTGCAGGATGGCGTTCGGCTCTTCGGTACCGGCGGCGATGATGCCGCGGGGGCGCGAGTACTTGAAGCTGCGGCCAACGATGTCGACGCCGTTGGCCAGCAACGCGGCGGCCAGGCTGTCACCGGCATAACCCTGGTAGGTCTTGCCGTTGAAGGTGAAGTTCAGGACCTTGCTGCGGTCGATACGGCCGCCGCTGGCGAGGCGATAGGTCTGGCTCATACTTTTTCCCCTTGGCCTTTGACGGCGGACGGTGCGCTGGCGGCTTTACCGTTGGCGGTCACTTGCGGCTTTTCGCCAATCTTGTAGGTTTCCAGAATTTCGTAGGTCACGGTGTCGCGGGTGACGTTGAAGTACTGGCGGCAGCCGGCAACGTGGTCCCACAGTTCGTGGTGAATACCGCGTGGGTTGTCACGGTAGAACATGTAGGTACCCCACTCCTCGTCGGAGCAGGCAGCCGGGTCCAGCGGGCGGGCGATGTGCGCCTGGCCAGAGGCGTGGAACTCTTCTTCGGAACGCAGCTCGCCGCAGTGGGGACAGAAAATATGCAACATGACGGTGTCTCCGGTTAGTGGGCGACGGCGGCGGCGCCGTGTTCGTCGATCAGTGCGCCGTTGTAGAAGCGGTCCATGGAGAACGGCGCAGCCAGTGGGTGCATTTCGCCCTTGGCCAGGCTCGCGGCAAAGACGTTGCCCGAACCCGGGGTCGCCTTGAAGCCGCCAGTACCCCAACCGCAGTTGAAGAACATGTTCTTGACCGGGGTCTTGGTGATGATCGGGCAGGCGTCCGGCGAGGTATCGACGATGCCGCCCCACTGGCGGTTCATGCGAACGCGCGACAGGTTGGGGAACATTTCGACGATGGCTTGCAGGGTATGCTCGATCACCGGGTACGAACCGCGTTGGCCGTAACCGACCCAGCCGTCGATACCGGCACCGATCACCAGGTCGCCCTTGTCGGACTGGCTGATGTAGCCGTGCACGGCGTTGGACATGATCACGCTGTCGATGATTGGCTTGATCGGCTCGGACACCAGGGCTTGCAGCGGGTGCGATTCGAGCGGCAGGCGGAAGCCGGCCAGCTTGGCCATGTGCCCCGAGTTACCGGCGGTGACCACGCCGACGCGCTTGGCGCCGATGAAGCCCTTGTTGGTTTCCACGCCGATGACGGCACCGTTTTCCTTGCGGAAACCGATCACCTCGGTCTGCTGGATCAGGTCCACACCCAGGGCGTCGGCGGCACGGGCAAAGCCCCAGGCCACGGCGTCGTGACGGGCCACGCCGCCGCGGCGCTGCACGGTGGCGCCAAGGATTGGGTAGCGGGTGTTCTTCGAGCAGTCCAGGTAGGGGATTTCGGCCGCGACCTGGGCGGTGTTCAGCAGCTCGCCATCCACGCCGTTCAGGCGGTTGGCCGATACGCGACGCTCGGAGTCACGCATGTCCTGCAGGGTGTGGCACAGGTTGTACACGCCGCGCTGGGAGAACATGACGTTGTAGTTGAGGTCCTGGGACAGGCCCTCCCACAGCTTCATGGCGTGCTCGTACAGGTGGGCCGACTCGTCCCACAGGTAGTTGGAGCGCACGATGGTGGTGTTACGGGCAGTGTTGCCACCGCCCAGGTAGCCTTTTTCGATCACGGCCACGTTGGTGATGCCGTGTTCCTTGGCCAGGTAGTAGGCCGTGGCCAGGCCATGGCCGCCACCGCCAACGATCACCACGTCGTAGACCTTTTTAGGGGTCGGCGTGCGCCACATGCGCTGCCAGTTCTCGTGGTGGCTGAGGGAGTGTTTGAAAAGGCCGAAGCCCGAATAGCGTTGCATTGTCGTTTACTCCACTCAGCGGTAAACAGGGAAATCAGCGCACAGCGCCGCGACGTTCTTCGCCACATCGGCTTCCACGTCTGCGTCACCGAGGTTGTCGAGGATGTCGCAGATCCAGCCGGCCAGGGCCACGCACTGGGTGACCTTGAAGCCGCGGGTGGTGACGGCCGGGGTGCCGATGCGCAGGCCCGAGGTCACGAACGGCGATTGCGGGTCGTTCGGCACGGCGTTCTTGTTGACGGTAATGTGCGCGCGGCCCAGGGCTGCGTCGGCATCCTTGCCGGTGAGGCCCTGACGGATCAGGCTGACCAGGAACAGGTGGTTGTCGGTACCGCCGGACACCACGTCATAGCCACGGTCGATGAACACCTGGGCCATGGCCTGGGCGTTTTCGATCACTTGTTGCTGGTAGGCCTTGAAGCCAGGTTCCAGGGCTTCCTTGAAGCACACGGCCTTGGCGGCGATCACGTGCATCAGCGGGCCGCCCTGGGCGCCCGGGAAGACCGCGGCGTTGAGCTTCTTCTCGATCTCTTCGTTGGCCTTGGCCAGGATCAGGCCACCACGCGGGCCACGCAAGGTCTTGTGGGTGGTGGTGGTGACCACATCGGCGAACGGGATCGGGTTCGGGTACAGGCCAGCGGCGACCAGGCCTGCCACGTGGGCCATGTCGACGAACAGCAGTGCACCCACTTTGTCGGCGATGGCGCGGAAGCGCGGGAAGTCCAGGGTCTTGGAGTAGGCCGAGAAACCGGCAACGATCATTTTCGGCTTGTGCTCGACGGCCAGGCGCTCGACTTCGTCGTAGTCGATCAGGCCAGTATTGGTGTCGATGCCGTATTGCACAGCGTTGTACAGTTTGCCCGAGGACGACACTTTGGCGCCGTGGGTCAGGTGGCCGCCGTGGGCCAGGCTCATGCCGAGGATGGTGTCACCAGCCTGCAGCAGGGCCAGGTAGACAGCGCCGTTGGCCGACGAGCCGGAGTGCGGCTGAACGTTGGCGTAGTCGGCGCCGAACAGTTGCTTGGCGCGCTCGATGGCCAGAGCCTCTACCTTGTCGACGTGCTCGCAGCCGCCGTAGTAGCGCTTGCCTGGGTAGCCTTCGGCGTATTTGTTGGTCAGGCCGCTGCCTTGGGCCTGCATCACGCGCTTGGAGGTGTAGTTTTCCGAGGCGATCAGCTCGATGTGGTCTTCCTGGCGCTGCTCTTCGGCATTCATCGCCGCCAGCAGTGCATCATCGTAACCCTGGATCTGGTCTTGCTTGCTGAACATCGTGTATCTCCCGGCAGCGATCGTTTTTTGTCGTGGGGCACTGCGGCCCTTTGTGGCGATGTTATGACTGGGCGGGGTAGGTCAGATGCCTGCGCACGCCTTGCAATGGCGCGTTTACGACATTCGTTTTTTTGCCGTTGCTGCCGGCCCGTTCGCGGGCATGCCCGCTCCCACAGGTATGGCGGTGTTCTGAGGGCTTGAGGTAACCCTGGCGGAGCGGGCTTGCCCGCGAAGCGGCCAGCACAGGCAACCCAGCAACCGACTGTTGCACAGCTTGTATAGGCAACCGCCGAATCGATGGTTTAGAGTGCTGATCTGCGTCGTTCACAGGACAGTAGTGTCATGACAGACAAGAGCCAACAATTCGCCAGCGACAACTATTCCGGCATCTGCCCCGAAGCCTGGGCGGCGATGGAGAAGGCCAACCACGGCCACGACCGCGCCTATGGCGACGACCAATGGACCGAGCGCGCGGCCGAGTACTTCCGCAAGCTGTTCGAAACCGACTGCGAAGTGTTTTTCGCCTTCAATGGCACTGCCGCCAACTCCCTGGCCCTGGCCTCGTTGTGCCAGAGCTACCACAGCGTGATCTGCTCCGAGACCGCCCACGTCGAAACCGACGAATGCGGCGCACCCGAGTTCTTTTCCAACGGCTCCAAGCTGCTGACCGCAGCCAGCGTGCACGGCAAGCTGACGCCGGCGTCCATCCGCGAAGTGGCGCTCAAGCGCCAGGACATCCATTACCCCAAGCCCCGCGTGGTCACCATCACCCAGGCCACCGAGGTCGGCACGGTCTACCGCCCCGACGAACTCAAGGCCATCAGCGCCACCTGCAAGGAACTGGGCCTTAACCTGCACATGGACGGCGCGCGCTTCACCAATGCCTGCGCGTTCTTGGGCTGCAGCCCGGCGGAGCTGACCTGGAAGGCCGGCGTCGACGTGCTGTGCTTTGGCGGCACCAAGAACGGGATGGCGGTGGGCGAGGCGATCCTGTTCTTCAACCGCCAGCTGGCCGAGGACTTCGGCTACCGCTGCAAGCAGGCGGGGCAGCTGGCGTCGAAAATGCGCTTCCTGTCGGCGCCGTGGGTGGGGCTGCTGGAAGGTGGCGCCTGGCTGCGCCATGGCAGCCACGCCAACCAGTGCGCGCAGCTGCTCGCATCTTTGGTGAGTGATTTGCCGGGGGTCGAGCTGATGTTCCCGGTGGAGGCCAACGGGGTGTTCCTGCAGATGCCGGAACACGCCATTGAAGCACTGCGGGGCAAAGGCTGGCGGTTCTATACCTTTATTGGCAGCGGCGGGGCGCGGTTCATGTGCTCGTGGGATACCGAGCAAGAGCGGGTGCGTGAGCTGGCGGCGGATATCCGCAGCATAATCACCGCCTGACAGCTTGCATTCGCGGGCATGCCCGCTCCCACAGAGTTACCGCCGCCTTCGAGCGCTGTGCATTACCTGTGGGAGCGGGCAAGCCCGCGAAGAAGCCAACCCCAATCTAAAGTTTGAACCCACCCATCTGCCGCGCCAGGTCATCAGCCAAGCTACGCAACGCCTGACATTCCTCCCGGCACCCTTGCACCTCGGCCGCCGTCTCACGCGCCAGATCGGAAATCCCCTGCACCGTGCGATTGATTTCCTCGGTCACTGCCGACTGCTCTTCAGTCGCCGTAGCCACCTGGTGGTTCATGTCGCTGATGTGCTCCACCTGATCAGTAATCGCACCCAGCGACGCCCCTGTACGCTGGCTCGCTTCCACCCCGGTGCCCGTCGCCTGTTGCCCTGCCTGCATCGAAGTCACCGCTGAACCTGCCCCTTGCTTGAGGCGCTGGATCATCTGCTGCACTTCATCGGTGGACAACTGCGTGCGCCGGGCCAGTGTCCGTACTTCATCGGCGACCACGGCAAAACCGCGTCCCATGTCCCCTGCCCGCGCAGCTTCGATGGCGGCATTCAGCGCCAACAGGTTGGTCTGCTCGGAAATACTGCGGATTACCGCCAATACTTCATCGATCGAGGCCACTTCATCAGCCAACTGGCTGACCGCATCGGCGGCCTTGCCAATGTCGCCCGACATGCCCTCGATGCCCCGCACCGACCGCTGCACCACCTCGCGCGCCTGCAATGCCTCATCCCGTGCCGCCTGCGACGCTTGAGCTGCCTGACCGGCGTTGCGCGCAATATCCTGCACGGTCAGGCCCATCTCGTGCACGGCGGTGGCGACCATTGCGGTCATGTCTTGCTGGCGCCCAGAGCGCTCGGCGGTGTTGTCCACTACCTGTGTCACCTGCTCCACAGCCCGGTGCAGGCGCTCGGAAGTATTCAGTACCTCGCCGATCAGGTCGCGCTGGCTACCCTGGAAGCGGTTGAAGCCACGGGCCAGGTCGCCCAGCTCATCCGGGCGTGAGTCATCCAGGCGCTGGCTGAGGTCGCCCGCACCGCTGCCAATCTGCACCAGCGCAGCGGTGACGCGCCGCAGCGGCCGCACCAGGCCGCGTGCCAGCAACACCACCAGCAGCAACGATACCAGGGCCACGGCGCCACCAATCAGGCTGGTCAGCCATACCGCCTGTTGCATGGGGGCGTAGATTTCCGCTTCCGGCACTTCGGCGACCAAGGTCCAGTTCAGGTCACGCAAAGGCAAGCCAAAGGCCAGGTATTGTTCGCCGTCACGCACGAAGCGGCCGCTGCGCAGGCTGGCGCCGCCGCTCATTACCGCCTTGGCGGCCTGGTCGCCAAGCTGCTCGCCGAGCTGGCGCTTGCCACTTAACGCGGCTTCCGGGTGCACCTGGACAAGGCCATCGTTGCGCACCAGAAATACCTTGCCATGCTCGCCGAAACTGAAGTCGTGGATCAGTTTCGACAGCTCGGTCATTTGCAGGCCCATACCGGCCACGCCGACCAATCGGCCGTTCTTTTCCACGCGGTAGTCGATGAACAGCGCCAGCTCGCCCGTAGAGCCGTCGACATCGATGTTGATGAACCGCTCGGCACCGCTGTCGACGTAGCCGTAGAACCAGCTGTCCTTGGGGTTGCTGCGGTCGAGGGTTCGGTCCAGGCCATTTTCGTTGTAGTAATGGCCGGTTTCGGTCGCCACGAACAGGGTGGTGAACGCCCGGTTGCGCTGCTTGGCTGCCGTGAGGTATTCGAGAAACTGCGGGACCTGGGCGGGGTCTTCACCGGCGGCAAGCCAGTCGCGCAGCAGGGTATTGCCGGCAATGTCCGCCGCTGCCACCAGCGGCTGGCCCAGCATGTGTTCGATTTCGTTGCGGATGGCCTCGATGCTGGCCGGCAAGGCGGTGTCCACCAGGTAACGCTCGGTGAGGCGATTGAGCGCCACGGTGAAGATGATGACCACCACCAGGATGCTCGCCAGCAAGGCACCACCCATGCTGGTTATCAATTGCCACTGGATGCTCTTGCGCCAGAAACCCATGCCCTACCCCCCGCAACATTATTGTTTTGCGAGAAGTGTATACACTTGAGTATTCAGTTAATCCAGTCGTTGGGGACAATGCACTGGAACTTGGGGCTGCTTTGCAGCCCATCGCGACACAAGGCCGCTCCTACAGGGGTCGGGTCAACCTGTAGGTGCGGCCTTGTTTGGCGGAGGGGCGCGCAGCGCCCAAAGGACCGATCAGGACTCTGCGATTGTGCGGACGATGGCATCCACGGTCGCGTCGATCTGCGCCTGGGTGCGCGCCAGGGTTTGCTGGTGTTCTTTCTGCAGCTCGACCTGCCTGGAGCAAAGGTTGAGGGCAGCCAGTACCAACAGCTTGTCACCGATCAATGTCGGGTACTGGCGCTTGGTTTCGTTAAGGGCAGTGTTGAGCATCCGTACCGCCTGGGCCAAGGTTTCTTCCTGGCCTTCGGGCGCCTTGATCGAATAGTCGATGCCGAGAATCGACACGACATTGATCGGCTGCTCTTGCAGTCTCATGCGCCGACAACGCCCGCACTGGCGCGCTCAACCAGGGCCTGGATGCGTGCGGCGGTGGCGCCGTTCTTTTCTTCCTGCTCCATCAGCGACAGCTGCAGGGTTTCGTTTTCTTCCTTGGCCTGGGCCAGTTCCTGGCCAAGGGCGGTGTTCTGCTCGGCAAGTTGAGCGTTCTTCTGCATCAGGTCGCTGACCAGTTGCTCGATTTGATTCAGGGAAGCTTCCAGCATGGGTCTATCTCAGGTTGTTGCGAGGGGCGCACACGATAAAGAAAACTGCCGCCCATCGCCATTAAATATCGGATTCACAAGGTTGCTGACCCGCAGATTGACAGAGGAACCACCCCCTTGTTCCGACCTGGGTCAACCGCCGGTCAGGAAATGGTTAGCGCCCTCATAATTATTTCGCAGCCGCACTCAAGACTCGGCGGCCACGACCGATAGCCCGGCAAGTCCCATTTCGTCGCACCTCAAGCACCCCTCCTCTTCCTTGCCTGGAACCCTTCTGCCATGTCTCTACGCAACATGAATATCGCCCCGCGCGCGCTACTTGGCTTCGCGTTGATTGGCCTGTTGATGCTCGGCCTCGGCATCTTTTCGCTGGTCCAAATGGGCAACATCCGCCAGGCAGGCGAGGTCATCGAGCAGGTCAACGTACCGAGCATCAAGATTCTGGATGAGCTGACCGGGCTGAACCTGCGCATGCGCACGCTCTCGTACCGCCTGCTGGTCAACCGCGATGCCCAGACCCAGCGCGATACCCTGAACCTGCTCGACCAGCGCAATGCCCAGATGGACCGCGCCCGCGAGGCCTACGTGCCCATGATCCGCGCCGACGACGAACAGGCAGCCTTCGACCAGTTCGGCCAGTTGCTCAGCCAGTACCGCCAACTTGAGTCGCGTATGCGCACCCTCAGCCAGGAGAACCGCCTCGATGAACTGAGCGACATGCTGAACCGCGACCTGATGGCCAACTCCGAGCAGATGAACAAGGTCATGGATACCCTGCTACGCATGAACACCGAGCAGACTCGCGCCACCAACGAGAAAGCCGCCGAGCAATACGGCACGGCCTTCGCGCTGGTCATTGGCCTGTTGATCGGCGCCAGCGTACTGACCTTCGTCTGTGCCTTCCTGCTGACCCGCAGTATCGTCAAGCCGATCGAAGAGGCGCTCAAGAGCGCCGAGCAAATTGCCGACGGTGACCTGACCCACACCGTACGCGCCGAAGGTACCGACGAGGCTGCCCGCCTGTTGCGCGCCATGGCCCGCATGCAGGACAAGCTGCGCGACACCCTGCAACAGATCGCCGGCTCCGCCACCCAGCTGGCCTCGGCAGCCGAGGAGCTGAACACGGTCACCGATGAAAGCGCCCGTGGCCTGCAACAGCAGAACAACGAAATCCAGCAAGCCGCCACCGCCGTTACCGAAATGACCAGCGCCGTGGAAGAAGTGGCGCGCAACGCGGTGAGCACTTCCGAGGCGTCCAGTGAAGCCAGCCGCTCGACCGGCGACGGCCGAGACCTGGTGCTGGAAACCGTGGCTGCCATCGAGCGCATGAGCGGCGATGTGCAAGGTACTGCCAAGCTGGTCACCCACCTGGCCGAGCAGTCACGAGATATCGGCAAGGTGCTGGACGTGATCCGTGGCCTGGCCGACCAGACCAACCTGCTGGCACTCAACGCGGCCATCGAAGCAGCGCGTGCTGGTGAAGCGGGCCGTGGCTTTGCCGTGGTGGCGGACGAAGTGCGGGCACTGGCGCACCGTACCCAGCAGTCGACCAGTGAGATCGAACGCATGATCGGCAGCATTCAGGGGGGTACGGAACAGGCTGTGGAGTCGATGCGTACCAGCACCGAGCGGGCTGAATCAACGCTGAACATCGCGCGCGGGGCCGGCCTGGCGCTGGACACCATTGCCGGGGCGGTGGCGCAGATCAACGAGCGTAACCTGGTGATCGCCAGCGCCGCCGAAGAACAGGCACAGGTGGCGCGGGAGGTGGACCGCAACCTGGTGAATATCAATGACCTGTCGGTGCAGAGTGCGACCGGGGCGCATCAGACCAGTGCAGCGAGTGCCGAACTGTCGCGCCTCGCCGTGGACCTCAATGGCCTTGTAGCGCGGTTTCGTACTTGAAACAGCTGGGGCGGCTTTGCGGTCCATCGCGACACAAGGCCGCTCCTACAAGGGACCGCGATCGCCTGTGGGAGCGGCCTTGTGTCGCGATGGGCTGCGCAGCAGCCCCCCAATTTCGGATCAGTAATCGATCCGCACATCCCCTTTCGGCACGCTGCAGCACGACAGGATGTAGCCCTCGGCTTCGTCCTCTTCGGTGATGCCGCCGTTGTGCTCCATTTCCACTTCGCCCCCCAGCTTGAGCACCTTGCACGTACCGCAAATGCCCATGCCGCAGGCTTTCGGGATCATCAGGCCAACCTTGGCTGCCGCGGCATGCACGGTCTCGCCCGGGGCAATGCGAATGCTCTTCTCGCTGCCGATGAACTCCACCAGGTTGAGGTCGGAGACGTCCAGCTCTGGGGCATCGGCCGCCTGCTCGGCGTGTTCCACGGCGTCGGCTTTGGCTTCCGGCGGCGTGGCGCCGAACGATTCCTCGTGGTAATTGGCCATGTCGAAGCCGACCGCTTCCAGCAGGCGCTTGACCGCGTTCATGTACGGCGTAGGGCCGCAGCAGAACACCACGCGCTCCATGTAGTCCGGCGCGATCAGCTCCATCAGCCGCTGGTTCAGGTACCCGCGGTAACCCGCCCACGGCTCACCCAGGCCATGCTTTTCGCAAATGATGTGCAGGCTGAAGTTGGGGATACGCGAAGCCATCTGCTCCAGCTCGCGGTGGTAGATGATGTCCTTCGGCGAGCGGGCGCTGTGCACGAACACCATGTCGACATTGGCGTTGGTGTCGTAGAACCAGCGCGCCATCGACATCACCGGGGTAATGCCCACGCCGCCCGACAGGTACAGCACCTTGCCCGAAGGGAAGTCGATGGCATTGAACAGGCCCACAGGGCCGTGCACCGGCACCTCGAGGCCTTCGTGCATGGTGTCGTGCAGGAAGTTCGAGACCAGCCCGCCCGGCACGCGCTTGACGGTGATCGAGAAGCTGTACGGCACCGATGGCGAACTGGAGATGGTATAGGAACGCATCACCGGCTTGCCTTCGATCTCCAGCTCCAGGGTGACGAACTGCCCTGGCTTGAAGAAGAACATGATTGGCTGGTCGGCCATGAAGCAGAAGGTGCGCACGTCCCAGGTCTCCTGGATGACCTTGACGCAGCGCACGATGTGGCGGCCATTGGCCCAGGTCTGGGTAGTGACCGGATTGAGGAAGGTATCGGACATGTTCATCTCCAGCGGCCGACTATGGCCCTTTTTATGGCTGCGATAATGCGCAAGCTGAACACGACGCACATTCCTGCCTGCGACATCGACGTGCTTATCGCGACCAGGCCCGTGGCACAAGGCCTGGCGCGTCGTTATTCAATTCGGCCATGTCGCCCATGGATACGGTTCACGACGTCTTCGGACGCACACTCCACGGCAAAACAACATGCTGTTTTTTCAACGACAGCCTTGCGGCACCACCACAACGATTAGCCACCTTTTGCCGGCCGCGCACGGCCCCGAGGAATACACGATGGACGTCACCGCAACCCTGAGCCTGGGCGATCCACTTGAACCTGCACGCAAGGCTACCGCCGAGATGCTGCAGACCCGCGAGCGCACCTACTCGCTGCCCCAGCCGTTCTACACCGACGAGCGTCTGTTCCAGATCGACATGCAGGAGATCTTCCACAAGGAGTGGCTGATCGCCGGCATGACCTGCGAGATCCCGGCCAAGGGCAACTACATCACCCTGCAGATCGGCAAGAACCCGATCATCGTGGTGCGCGGTGCCGAAGGCAAGGTGCATGCCTTCCACAACGTCTGCCGCCACCGCGGCTCACGCCTGTGCGTCAGCGAAAAAGGTAAAGTGGCCAAGCTGGTGTGCCCATATCACCAGTGGACCTACGAGCTGGACGGCCGCCTGCTGTTCGCCGGCACCGAGATGGGTGCCGACTTCGACATGAACCAGTATGGCCTCAAGCCCGTGAACGTGAAGGTCGCAGGCGGCTACATCTTCATCAGCCTGGCGCAGAACCCGCCAGCCATCGACGAGTTCCTGGCCACCCTGGACCACTACATGGAACCGTACGACATGGAAAACACCAAGGTGGCGGTGCAGACCACCTTGATGGAAAAGGCCAACTGGAAGCTGGTACTGGAAAACAACCGCGAGTGCTACCACTGCAACGGTTCGCACCCGGAGCTGCTGCAAACCCTGCTGGAATGGGACGACACCAACGACCCGCGTGCCAGCCAGGAATTCAAGGACCACGTGGCCGCCTCTGCCGCCGCCTGGGAAGCCGAGAAGATCCCTTACCTGCACAAGAGCCACGGCCTGCGTAACCGTATCGTGCGCATGCCGCTGCTCAAGGGCACCGTGTCGATGACCATGGACGGCAAGCAGGCCTGCCAGAAACTGATGGGCCGCATCAAGAACCCGGACCTGGGCTCGATGCGCATCCTGCACCTGCCGCACTCGTGGAACCACTGCATGGGCGACCACATGATCGTGTTCACCGTATGGCCGATCAGTGCCCAGGAAACCATGGTCACCACCAAGTGGCTGGTGCACAAGGACGCTGTGGAAGGTGTGGACTACAACCCGGAAAACATGCGCAAGGTGTGGGACGCCACCAACGACCAGGACCGTCGACTGGCCGAAGAGAACCAGCGCGGGATCAACTCTACCGCTTACCAGCCTGGGCCTTACTCGAAGACTTACGAGTTTGGTGTGGTGAACTTCATTGACTGGTACAGCGACCGCGTATTGGCCAACTTGGGCGCAGAGCCTGCCCCCTACCTGAAGGAGGTAAAGGCTCAATAACCCATGAGGGCGTCGCACATTACGGTAGTGTTCGTGATGTGCGATGCGGCCTCGGTATACATTTGATATATGAGCTTAACGTCATGCTCATCTCAAGCAGGCTGTCGAACTCGCTTGTTCATATCACTCATGTAGCTCATGTCACTTTCCAGCAGTTCGAGTGATGTAAAGGGTCGAGGCACTGTTACCGCAACATCCGGGCGAAGCGCCACGGCACTAAGACCAAAGCCCGGGCTTTCAGGGGGCGCTGAAGGTAAGGGAAAACTGGCTGAAGGCACGTGTGGCGCCGGGGAATTGATTTCCAGATCTTGAGATCTGGGTTGTTTCGCCTTCACCCCCACAGCGGCGCGAAGGTTGGTAAGCACCCTGCTACCAAGGCTACTGCGCTCGTCATAAAGCGCTTTTGCAAAGCCCGCTACAGTTCCCGCCCCCGCCAAGCCGAGGCCTGCGTTGGACACATACGCAAACGAAGCCGCACCAGCAGTCTGCCCCACTGCCCCTGCGATACTCAACCCGCCACCCCCTACAGTCATGCGCAAAATCACGCGATCAACCCAGGTTGTGGGAGACTTGCTCAGGAGTGCTTTCCCAATTGAAATTGTGCCGACCACTGCTGTCATTACCCGCTGGGCGAACGCCGAGATAAACAAGGCATTATGCCCGCTAGGATCTCGGGTATTGACGGGATCACTATAGGCATAGGCGTTGATGCCTCCAAGACCAAAAGGACTTATTGCGTCAGGTGAGTGAAAGCGCATGAGTACAGGGTTAAAAGTGCGATAGCCCTGGCCCAGGTGATAGCAACCAGTCAGTTGATCTCTAATCTCGCCGGAGAAACCCGTGTATAGGCTATCGACGGGATTGAACCCACCGTAAACGGTAAAGGCACGGACGATATCGCTACCCTCACCCAAGACTGACTGCTGTCGGTCGACCTTAAGCAAATGTGAGACGGTCATGATGTGCCCTAATGACTTGGAATCACTAGCACTCTACCCATCCAACTCAATCACGTGATACTGGCAAAATTATCAGTTACCCCTTGGCCTGTCATGGCTCTCATTTCTATCAATTCCGCGCGATAGAGCACCTGCAGAGTGTTCTTTACATCTTACCCACAGAAACACCAACCCTTGGCGAACAGATTCCGTGGGCAGAACTCGGTGTATCTCATATTTCTGCTGGCCGCTAGCTGATGTCATTCAGGAAAAGACTTATTCACAGCTATGCGCGACATATTGGAAAGTGGCCACAGTTATCGTGCATGACTTGAAGAAGATGCGGTCGATGTAGGAGCGGCCTTGCGTCGCGATGGGCTGCGCAGCAGCCCCGGCAATCTTGAGTCAGGCTCGAAATCCAGGGGCTGCTGCGCAGCCCATCGCGACGCAAGGCCGCTCCTACAAAGGATCGCGTGAAGCCTTAACGCAGCACGCCCTCTTCCACCAGCAGCTTGAGGATGGCCTCAGCACCTTCCTGTGGCGAAACGTCCTTCAGCACCTTGCCACCGCCACCACTGGCCTTGGCGGTCGCTGCCTTCATGCGGTCGGCACCGCTCTTGGCCTTGATCACCTTCAACCGCTTGGGCCGTGGCCGGGCCGGTTGCAGCTCTGCCTCGGCCAGCAGCTCGTCGTCGACAATGGCCACGTTACGTGCCGCCAATACGCCCCGGCGTGCCGGGCCAAAGGCACTCTGGCGCGGCTTAGGTGCGGCGTTATCCACAGTCGCCAGCAGCGGTAAGCGAACCTTCAGCCGGCGCCGCTGGCCACGTGGCAGAGCCTGCAGGACCTGGGCGGTGCCGTTGTCGATCGACTCCACCTCGGCCAACCCTACAATCAACGGCCAACCCAGCTTCTCCGCCAGCAGGAACGGCAACATGCCCGACCCCTCGCCGGTCTCGGCCTGGCTGCCGGTCAGCACCAGTTGGGCCCCGGCGTCGCGCAGATAATCGCCCAGCACGCCCAGCACATCGGCACCGGCCGGTTGCTCCAGCACATCGAGGTGGTCCAGGCCCATGCCCAGGTAAGCGCGCAAAGCCTCTTCCTGTGGATCGCCAGCATGCACCACCTGCAAGTTATCCCCAGCCAGCTGCAAACCCAGCTCCACGGCGCGGGCATCCTGTTCGGCGCGGCGGGCGCGGCCGGAGCTGGGGTGGGCACCGATGGAAACCAGGCTGATCACTTTCGTACTCATGCTCGTGCCCTTATGCCGCGTCGCGCTGGCCGCCGCTGCGGTAGTTGTCCACAGCTTCGATCAACGCCTTGAGAATCGCCGAGCTGTCGCCAATTACCGACAGGTCAGCCCGTTTGATCATGTCGCAGCCCGGGTCCATGTTGATCGCCACCACCTTGTCGCAGGCACCGATGCCCTGCAGGTGCTGGATCGCGCCCGAGATACCCACAGCCACGTAAACCCGTGCAGTGACCCAGGTGCCGGTGGCACCCACCTGACGGTTACGCGGCATGAAGCCATCGTCCACCGCCACCCGCGAAGCGCCTTCGGTCGCGCCGAGGGCGGCTGTGGCTTTGTGGTACAGGTCCCAGTCCTTGACGCCGTTGCCGCCCGAGACGATGAATTCGGCTTCGGCCATGGCGATGGTGGCCGGGTCTACAGCCACCGAACCAAGGTCCTCGATGCGCGACAGGCTGCGCGCGATGCTTGTGGACAACTCCACCGGCAACGCTTCATGGCGGGTTTCGCTGACCGGCTCGGCACACTCGGCCGCCGCCAGGATCAGCCGTGGCACGGCGCGTTGCAGGTCTTGCTGGCCGGCACCGGCCCGGCCAATGCACTGGCCGTCCTTGACCTGCCAGACCCGCGTCGCCGGGCGCTCGCCCAGGGATGCACCCAGGCGCCGGCCCAGTTCGCCGCCACCGCTGCGGCTGTCGGGCAGCAGCCAGTGGCGCGGGGTGAACTGGTTATCCACAGCGCGCAGGCCCTGCACCAGTTGCTCCGGCGCATAACCTGCGAATTCCTCGCCTTCGAGCACCAGCAGGCGATCGACACCGGCTGTGGAAAAGTTGCTTTCCTTGTGTTCGCCAAACACCACTGCCAGCACGGCGCCGTCGCTGCCGGCCAGGCTATGGGCCAAGCCGAGCAGGTCGCGGTCGTGGCTGCTCAGGCGGCCGCCGACCATGTCTGGCACCACGGCAATGTAGAACGCCGGCTCAGGCACCTGGTGCAGCGGCAACTTGACCTCAGCCGCCGCGATGCGTCGGCCGCCCACAGCCGTGCCCTGCTGGGCGCCACTGCGGTCGATACGCTTGAGGCCGGCCGGGCCCACAAAGCCTGCGGCGAGCGCATGTGGGTTCTTGCGGATGATGCCGTTGGGGCCCATCCAGCTGGTCTGTTGCGTCTGCATCGCAGCATGCAGCGGATGCAGACGGTTACGGGCGATCCACTCGGCGCGTGGGTCGCGGCGGACAATGTCGCTCATCAGTGCACCTCCGCAGGTTCACGTTTGGCCGCTTGCGGCTTTGCGGCGGCAGGCGCGTCTTCTTCGATCAACACATCAGCCACCAGCTCGGCCAGGTCCTTGATCTGTGGGCGCGGTTCGACCACGCCTTCGAGCATGGCGGTGCACTGTGGGCAACCCACGGCCACCAGCTCAGCCTTGGTTTCGCGGATGTCATCCATGCGCATGTCCGGAATACGCTGCTTGCCGGGGATGTCGGTGATCGGCGCACCGCCGCCACCGCCACAGCACCGCGAACGGAAGCCCGAGCGCTCCATTTCGCGCACTTCGATACCCAGCGCCTTGAGCACCGCACGCGGGGCTTCGTACTCGCCGTTGTAACGGCCCAGGTAGCACGGGTCGTGGTAGGTGACACTGCCACCCTTGTGCTGGCCCAGGTTCAGCTTGTTGGCGGCGATCAGCTCGGCAATGTAGGTGCTGTGGTGCTGCACCTGGTAGTCGCCGCCCAATGCACCGTATTCGTTCTTCAACACATGGAAGCTGTGCGGGTCGCAGGTGACTATACGCTGGAACTTGTACTTGGCCAGGGTCTGGATATTGCGCTTGGCCAGTTGCTGGAAGGTCGCTTCGTCGCCCAGGCGGCGCGCCACGTCGCCGCTGTCGCGTTCTTCCAGGCCAAGCACGGCAAAGTCGACACCCGAGGCCTTGAGCACTTTGACGAACGAGCGCAAGGTGCGCTGGTTGCGCATGTCGAATGCGCCATCGCCCACCCAGAACAGCACCTCGGTGGTTTTCACCTCCGACAGCAGTTGCAGGTTGAGGTCGGCGGCCCAGTTCATACGCCCGCCAGGCGCGAAACCGCCAGGGTTGTCGGTGGCGATCAGGTTGTCCAGCACCTCGGCGCCCTTGTTCGGCGTGGCACCCTTCTCCAGGGTGAGGTGGCGGCGCATGTCGACGATGGCATCGACGTGCTCGATCATCATCGGGCACTCTTCGACACAGGCACGGCAGGTGGTGCACGACCACAGCGTTTCAGCGTCGACCAGGCCATTGACGATCGGCTGGTGCGGGCTGCCGCCGTGCTCGCCAATCGGCTTGCCAGGGTACGGGCTGCCGGCGAACTGGGCGTCGGTGCCACCGGCCAGGCCGATGACCATGTCCTGGATGAGTTTTTTCGGGTTCAACGGCTGGCCGGCGGCAAAGGCCGGGCACATGGCTTCACATTTGCCGCACTGCACGCAGGCATCGAAGCCAAGCAACTGGTTCCAGGTGAAGTCCACCGGTTTTTCCACGCCCAGCGGCGCGTTGGGGTCTTCCAGGTCCAGCGGCTTGAGGCCGGTGGAGCGGCCACCGCCAAAGCGTTCGGCGCGGCGGTGCCAGGCCAGGTGCAGGGCACCGGCGAAGGCGTGCTTCATCGGGCCGCCCCAGGTCATGCCGAAGAACAGCTCGGACACGCCCCACAGCACGCCCAGGCCAAGAATGCCGACCATCACCCAGCCACCGGTGTTGGCCGGCAGGATGCCAGCAACCGGCAGGGTGGCGATGAAGAAGCTCACGGCAAACGCCAGCAGGCTCTTGGGCAGGCGCATCCACAGGCCCCTGGACAGGCGCGAAGGCGGGTTGAGGCGGCGCTTGAAGACAAAGATGGCACCGCTGAACATGATCACCGTGGCGACCAGCAGCGCGTAACCAAGGATCTTGCTCTGCAGGCCAAAGCCGTGCACCAGGATCGCCAGCACGGCCGACAGCACGAAGCCGCCTGCGGTGGCCACGTGGGTCTTGGACATGTACTTGTCGCGCTCGACCACATGGTGCAGGTCCACCAGGTAGCGGCGCGGCATGGCCAGCAGGCCGCCGATCAGGTCAACCTTGGAGGCCCGGCCACGTCGCCACATACGCACCCGGCGCAAGGCGCCGAGCACTGCCAGGCCAAGGGCAGCGAACAGCAGGATGGGTAACAGGGTGTTCAACATGGGAGGCTCCCACAACAGCTGGATTCTTGCGCCACCTCAAGGGCGGCGCGGACCCCTGTAGGAGCGGCCTTGTGTCGCGAAAGGGCCGTGAAACGGCCCCAGCATTCTCAGCGCTGATGAATTGCTGGGGCCGCTTCGCAGCCCTTTCGCGACACAAGGCCGCTCCTACAGGGGGGCCAGTCCCGTCTCTAGATAGACGGTGCGATCAGAAGTCCTTGCACAGGCGCAAGGCGTCGTAGATCGCCGCATGCACGTTGCGCTGGGCCACGCAGTCACCGATGCGGTACAGCAGGTAGCCTTCGCCCGGCTGGCTGAGGATCGGCTGTGGCTTGATGGCGAACAGCGCCTCCACGTCGATCTGGCCTTTGTTGCGCGAACCTTCCTTCAGCGCGTAATACAGCTGCTCGTCAGGGCGCACGCCGTTTTCCACCACCACCTGGTCAACCACGCGCTCTTCCTTGGCGCCGGTGTACTCGTTCTCCAGCACCGCCACCAGCTTGTCGCCTTCGCGGTAGACCTTTTCCAGCATCATGTCGCCGGTCATGATCACTTCTTTCGGGTACATGCTGCGGTAGTAGGTCGGGAAGGTAGTACCGCCCATGGCGACGCCCGGCTTGATGTCGTCGGTGACGATCTCGACCTGGCTGCCCTTGTCGGCGATGAAGTCGGCCACCGACATGCCGGTGAACTCGCAGATGGTGTCGTACACCAGCACGTTCTTGCCCGGCGCAACCTTGCCGTCGAGTACGTCCCAGCTGCTGACCACCAGCCCTTCGGCGGCGCCCCAGTGTTCGTTCTGCTCAAGGAACGAGTGGCCACCTACCGCCAGCACGATCACGTCCGGGCGCAGGTCCTGGATCGTCGCCACGTCGGCGGCGGTGCCCAGGCGCAAGTCGACCTTCAGGCGCGCCAGTTCCAGCTGGTACCAGCGGGTGATACCGGCAATCTGGTCACGTTGCGGTGCCTTGGCAGCGATGGTGATCTGCCCGCCGATCTGGTCCTTCTTCTCGAACAGGGTCACATCGTGGCCACGCTCGGCGGCCACGCGGGCCGCTTCCATGCCCGCCGGGCCGGCACCTACCACCACCACCTTGCGCTTCACGCCAGTGGTCTTCTCGATGATGTGCGGCACGCCCATGTATTCACGGGAGGTGGCGGCGTTCTGGATGCACAGCACATCCAGGCCCTGGTACTGGCGGTCGATGCAATAGTTGGCACCGACGCACTGCTTGATCTGGTCGATCTGGCCCATCTTGATCTTGGCGATCAGGTGCGGGTCGGCCATGTGCGCACGGGTCATGCCGACCATGTCCACGTAGCCGCCTTCGAGAATGCGCGTGGCCTGGTTCGGGTCCTTGATGTTCTGTGCGTGCAGCACGGGGACCTTGACCACTTCCTTGATACCGGCCGCCAGGTGCAGGAACGGCTCTGGCGGGTAGCTCATGTTCGGAATGACGTTGGCCAGGGTATTGTGGGTGTCGCAACCCGAGCCGACCACACCGATGAAGTCGAGCATGCCGGTCGCGTCGTAGTAGGCCGCGATCTGCTTCATGTCTTCGTGGCTGAGGCCATCGGGGTGGAACTCGTCGCCACAGATACGCATGCCCACGCAGAAATCGTCACCGACTTCGGCGCGCACAGCCTTCAGCACTTCCAGGCCGAACTTCATGCGGCCCTCGAACGTGCCGCCCCATTCGTCGGTACGCTTGTTGACCCGCGGGCTCCAGAACTGGTCGATCATGTGCTGGTGCACTGCCGACAGCTCGACACCGTCCAGGCCGCCCTCTTTGGCGCGACGCGCGGCCTGGGCGTAGTTACCGATCACCCGCCAGATCTCTTCCACCTCGATGGTCTTGCAGGTGGCGCGGTGCACCGGTTCGCGAATACCCGAAGGCGACATCAGGGTCGGCCAGTTGAAGCCGTCCCAGCGCGAGCGGCGGCCCATGTGGGTAATCTGGATCATGATCTTGGCCCCATGCTTGTGCATGGCGTCGGCCAGGTTCTGGAAGTGCGGGATGATGCGGTCGGTGGAAAGGTTGACAGATGCCCACCATTCCTGGGGGCTGTCGATGGCCACCACCGACGAACCGCCGCAGATCGCCAGGCCGATACCGCCCTTGGCCTTTTCCTCGTAATACTTCACATAGCGGTCGGTCGTCATGCCGCCGTCAGTGGCGTAGACCTCGGCGTGCGCGGTGCTGAGCACGCGGTTGCGGATGGTCAGTTTGCCGATCTGGATCGGCTGGAACATTGCTTCGAATGCCATGACGCTATCTCCGGCTTACAACGGCTTTGTAACGAACAGGCCATCTTCGTGGCCTTCTTCCGACCCGCCATAGACCTGTTCGGCCACAGTGCGGATAGCGCTGCCGCGGGCAGCGAGAATCTGGTCCATGGCGCCGGCAAACCAGCCGGTGAACATGTAGTCGACCTTGCGGCCGCACTTGCCATAGACGTACACGAATGCAGAGTGCTTGAGCTTGACGCTGCAGGTGCCTTTATCCAGGTCAATGTCCTGGATCTCGAACAGGCCCCAGCCACGCTGGCTCAGGCGCTTCATGTAATGCTCGAACACCGCCACGCCTTCCAGGCCATGGCACTCGGCTTCTTTTTCACACCAGTGCCAGGCGGACTTGTAGCCGGCCTTGTAGAGAATCTCGGCGTACTTGTCGGCGCCCAGTACCTCTTCGATACCCATGTGGTTGTTGACGAAGAAATGGCGCGGCACGTACAGCATCGGCAGGGCGTCGCTGGTCCAGACACCGGTCTCGCTGTCGACTTCGATTGGCAATTGCGGGGCGATTTTGGCCATGGAAACTCAACTCCATAAAAATTTTTGTTTGGGTGCCCCGGCGTTGCTGGCAGGGGCATTCAGGCTTGGAGAGCGGCTTATTCGCCCCACACGTCCTTGAGGACGTTGACCCAGTTCTCGCCCATGATCTTGCGCACCACGCGCTCGGAGTGGCCGCGCTTGAGCAAGGTTTCGGTGAGGTTGGGGAATTCACCCACGGTACGGATACCCAGCGGGTTGATGATCTTGCCGAAGTTGGTCAGGCGGCGGGCGTAACCCTTGTCGTGGGTCAGGTACTCGAAGAAGTCCTGGCCATGGCCTTGGGTAAAGTCGGTACCGATGCCGATCGCGTCTTCACCCACGATATTCATGGTGTACTCGATGGCTTCGGCGTAGTCGTCGATGGTCGAATCGATACCCTTGGCCAGGAACGGGGCGAACATGGTCACGCCAACGAAGCCGCCGTGGTCGGCGATGAACTTCAGCTCGGCGTCGGACTTGTTGCGCGGGTGCTCCTTGAGGCCCGATGGCAGGCAGTGCGAGTAGCACACCGGCTTTTTCGATTCGAGAATGACTTCTTCGGAGGTTTTGGAGCCGACGTGGGACAGGTCGCACATGATGCCGACGCGGTTCATTTCGGCGACGATCTCGCGACCAAAGCCCGACAGGCCGCCGTCGCGCTCGTAGCAACCGGTGCCCACCAGGTTCTGGGTGTTGTAGCACATCTGCACGATGCCAACGCCCAGTTGCTTGAACACGTCGACATAGGCGATCTGGTCTTCGAAGGCATGGGCGTTCTGGAAGCCGAAGAGAATGCCGGTCTTGCCCAGTTCCTTGGCCTTGCGGATGTCGGCGGTAGTGCGCACCGGCATTACCAGGTCGCTGTTGTCGCGGATCAGCTTCTGGCTGGCGGCGATCTGGTCGACGGTTGCCTTGAACCCTTCCCACACCGATACCGTGCAGTTGGCCGCAGTGAGCCCGCCTTTGCGCATGTCCTCGAACAGCTCGCGGTTCCACTTGGCAATGATCAGGCCGTCAATGACGATACTGTCGGCGTGAAGTTCGGCTGGGCTCATCAGGCTGTCCCCTTTTATCGAATGGGTTGGCGCCAAACCTTGTGCCGGCGCTTTGGGGCCAGCATATGCCTGTGCCCAAAGGCGCCCCGATGCAAAAACGACAGGGGGTTTGCCGAAAGCGTCAATGCGCGACAACAGGGCATCTGGCGCGCGGGCTGGCGATGCGAGACAGTCTCGACAACAGCATTTGCGGCCACTTCATGAACATTTGGTCAGGTAGCTACCACCAGAGCGCAGGCTGAGCGAGAATCCCTGCGAATCGACAGCCAGGTGAGGAGAAAAAGGATGAAATCAATGGCATGGCTGGCGCTGCTGGCCGTTGTGAGCGGGGCCCAGGCCAGCGAGGAAGAAAGCACGCCTTGCGACAATGTGGAAACCGACCAGCAAACCTTCGCCTGCGCAGCATTCAACAAGCAGGTCGCCGAGCGTGAGCTGCAGTCGGCCTACGACGAACTCGCCGCACGCATGCGTGACCAGTTCGGCGACGAAGCCGGCCTGATGTCGCGAATAGAGGCAGCCGAGCAACTCTGGCGTCAACTGCGTGATGCAGACTGCAAGGTCGAAACCCACGCTGAACAGCCAGGCAGCAAGGCCTACCAGACTGCCTGGAACAGCTGCATTGCACAGCGCAGCGATGAGCGGGCGGAATACCTGCGCGGCCTGGGCCTGCAAGACGGTGACGAGCCAGCCCCCGAAGATTGATCAGCACCTGAGAAGGACCAACGCCCGAGGAACAACATGCCGCTGATGCCCCCTGCGTCGTTGCTCGATAGTGCCCTCAGACCACGTGCTCAGCATGTGTGTCTTGAAATTCAAAACTATCAAGGAATTACAAAGTGGCTGACATCAAAGTTGAAATGGAAAAAATCCGCAAAGAGGGCCAGGAGCGCGTTGCCGCTACCGGCCAGACCATCTGCGTTTTCGCTGACAATGTGCCTGCCGACGTTGCACAAGACATCCTGTCCGGCCTGGGCTTGATGACCGCACTGGCCAACAAGAAGTTCGACAAGGAAACCCAGCAGCGCGAGTGGTACAACTTCTACAACGATGGCCTGATCAAATTCGGCTGGACCATGACAGGTGCTGCACATGCCGAAGATGCCATTGATGAGGACAACCTGACCCTGGCAGAACTGATCACCAAGTCCGTCACCATCAGTGTTTCCGCGGACCCTCGTCGCGCCGCCTGCGCCAAGCGTGCTCTGCAAGTTGTCGTGCAGAAGCCGGAAGTCAAGGCACACCTGGAAAAGCACAGCCATAGCGAATCCGGCAAATCGAGCAACTTCGTGGTAGCCCAGTGCGAAATGACACCACAAGGCCTGCCCACCATGCACATGACCAGCTTCCAGGCCAGCTACGACTCGAAAATCGAGCGTGAGGGCGCCCTGAGCCGCAAGGTCGACAAAACTTCCACCCGCGTCTACCGCGCGTCGCAACAAGGCACGTTCAGCGTTCGTCACTTCGACGCTGCGCGGGAACTTGTGAACGAGAAAATCAAAAACGACCTCGGCGAGTTTTTCGCTAGCTGATGAGCGAGGCCGGGTACCAGAAAGCGCTGGTACCCGGCTCTGGTCATGTGCAGCCATCGAGGAACAATGCCACATGAGCGATACAAGCCTGGACACCCGAATATTCGAGGAGCGGCTAAGCATCAAACCTGCACCCTGGCTGACACTCGAGACATGGGAAGATTTGCAGCTCTGCCTGCGTCATTCACAAGCATTGGCCAATGAAAGCTACTCGATGGAGATCCAGCCTCGGCAATGGTTCGCGCTCGCCCTCGCCACCTTGAAATCATTGAAATTCACCCTGTGTGAACATACACACAAAACCATTGTGTATGAGCCGCACCTGCTTGCGCTAAGCGATGTATACAATGGCTTTCTACCGCCACCGCGGGCCAAAGGGCCTTGGTTCAAAAGCCTGGAAGAAAATATTCAAAACGCCCTGCAGTCGGCGGGTGCACGTAAATTCACCGTCATGAACGCCTCTTCACATCTAAGTATCGAAATGGACCATGAGGGTGACCAGGTTCCGGTGGCGATCCTGTTTTATACCTACTGCGTTACCGACCCGGTCGAGCCCACCCGAAAGTTGAACCTGATATTCGACCATCTGGGTGCACGCTTCAATGCAGAAGGTTTTGCCCCGCTTCGCCAGGACCTGCAAGCGAGCAACCGGGAAAAACTGAGGGCAATTCTCGAGCGCGAGCTTGAGTGAAGCTCATTTGGGGCCGCCCGGCCGACGTTCCTCCCGCGGGCACCGCCCAAACTTCAGCTTGTAGCGCCGCGTAAAATACGATGGAAGTTCAAACCCGCACGCAATGCTGACCTGGGTCACCGACATGTCGGTCTGGGCCAACAGCTGACGCGCCTTGTCCAGCCGTAACGCGAGATAGAAACTGCTGGGTGTGGTATCCAGGTGTATGCGAAACAACCGCTCCAGTTGACGCCTCGTGACCTTGATCGCGGCTGCCAGATCCAGCGTGGTCAGTGGTGGCTCGAAGTGTTTTTCCATTTCGCCAATGGCATGGATCAGCTTCTTGTTACTGATGCCGTAACGCGCGCCGATCTGCATACGCTGGTGGTCCTGGCGCTGACGGATACGCCCCAGCACGAACTGCTCGGACACTTTGACCGCCAGTTCGCTGCCATGAGCCTGGGCAATCAAGTACAGCATCAGATCGATCGAGGCCGTTCCGCCTGCGCAGGTGATGCGGCTGCGGTCAATCTCGAACAGCTCCTGGGTGGCCTGAAGACCTGGATAGCGTTCCTTGAAGGCCTCCAGCGCCTCCCAATGCAACGTCGCCCGGTAACCCTCGAGCAGCCCCGCCTCGGCCAACACCATCGCACCGGTGTCGATGCCCCCAAGCATGACAGCGTCATGGTTGAGCCGGCGCAGCGCATGCAACAGTTTGGGTGCGACATTGGCAAGTGGCTCGAAGCCCGCAACCACCAGCAGGATGTCGGGCGACTCGCCCTCCCCTAGAGCGGCATCGGCATTGATAGACATGCCATTGCTCGCCAGCACCGCCTCACCGTTCAGGCTCAGCACCTGCCACCGGTACAACGGCCCGCCAAAACGATTGGCTACCCGCAGTGGTTCCACCGCAGAAATGAACCCCATGGCGGAAAAACCGGGCACCAACAGAAAGGCAATCGTCTCCATCATCCCCCTCCACAGAAACTGGTCGCCCAGGTGCTAATTCCTGTCGCTAGCGTGCGCTTGGGCAAGATGGCGCCAGCGTAGCGTATTCACACGGCCCAGAGAGACCGAACCCCATAACAATATGCACTGCCGATGGAGAGCCACCATGCACAGCTTGATCCGCCGCAGCCTGTTGACCCTTGCCCTGAGCAGCATCGCCACTTCCCCACTGTTGGCCGCCGAACCCGCGGCCTGCAAGCACGTCCGCCTGGGCGTGGTCAACTGGACCGACGTCATTGCCACCAGCGCCATGGCTCAGGTGCTGCTCGATGGCCTGGGCTACCAGACCAAACAGACCAGCGCTTCGCAGCAGATCATTTTTGCCGGCATCCGCGACAAGCGCCTGGACATGTTCCTGGGTTACTGGAACCCGATCATGACCCAGACCATCACCCCGTTCGTCGACGCCGGGCAGGTCAAGGTGCTCGACCAGCCAAGCCTGGAAGACGCCCGCGCCACCCTCGCCGTGCCGAAATACCTGTATGACAAGGGCCTGAAAACCTTTGCCGATATCCACAAGTTCGAAAAGGAACTGGGCGGCAAGATCTATGGCATCGAGCCAGGCTCGGGGGCCAATACGCAGATCAAGGCCATGATCACCAAGAACCAGTTTGGCCTGGGCAAATTCCAGCTGGTCGAGTCCAGCGAAGCGGGCATGCTCGCCGCGGTCGACCGCGCCGTGCGGCGCAAGGAAGCCGTGGTGTTCTTCGGCTGGGCACCGCACCCGATGAACGTGAACATCGACATGGCCTACCTGGGTGACAGCCAGGACGCCCTCGGCCCCGACGAAGGCCGTGCCACGGTGTGGACGGTGACCGCGCCGGACTACGCCGAACGCTGCCCCAACGCCAACCGCCTGCTGGCCAACCTGAAATTCAGCGCCGAGGACGAGAGCCGCATGATGCAGCCGCTGCTCGACCACAAGGACGCGCTGGAGTCGGCCCGCCAGTGGCTCAAGGACCACCCCGAGGACAAAGCCCGCTGGCTTGAGGGTGTGACCACCTTTGACGGCAAGCCGGCTGCGGACAACCTCAAGCTCACCGCCAACTGATCCGGCCTCTTCGCCTGTAGGAGCGGCCTTGTGTCGCGAAAGGGCTGCGCCAGCAGCCCCAGGATTTGTGCGCGCTGCTGAAATCTGGGGCCGCTTCGCGGCC
>NZ_BLJG01000068.1 GCF_009932375.1 Pseudomonas juntendi | reverse complement strand
CGCCTCCCCGGCGAGGATCGCCCATGAACATCTACCGCCACACCTTTACCGCCGTTTGCCCTAGCGATGCCGAGGTGATCGTCTACAGCCTGGAGATACGCAGCCAGTCGATGATCCGCGTCGAGCACATCAAGACCGCCACCGCGCTGATCAAGCAGGGTTGGCACGAGCAGATCGCCGACCAGTTGGCCGAGCGATTCGGTGGCGACCAGGTGATCAAGGCGTTGCACCAGGGCGTCGAGATCGAAACGGTGAGGCTGAGCGGATGATTCACTACCACGGCACGCCTATCGGCGGCTCACGGCAAGACGCGGCTCGGCTGCTGGCCGGCCGGCACGCCTTGGTGCCATTCCCGCGGCAGGACGACATGGGCATCGTCGCCGAGGCCTGCCAGTCGTTTGTCTTCGACAACGGCGCGTTCACCGTATGGAAGAAAGGCGGCCAGGTCGATGTCGATGGATACACCCGCTGGGTGGATGACTGGCATCGGCACCCCGGCTTCGACTGGGCCCTGATCCCTGACGTGATCGACGGGGACGAAGACGCCAACGACCGGCTGCTCGAGCAATGGCCTGGCCACCTGCCCGGCGTGCCGGTCTGGCACATGCACGAGTCGATCGAGCGGCTGCAACGCTTGGCTCAGTCATGGCGCATGGTCGCCTTGGGCAGCTCAGGCCAGTGGCGTTCGCCGGGCACCGCAGCTTGGTGGAAGCGCATGGGCGCCGCAATGGACGCCATATGCGATGACCAGGGGCGGCCTCAATGCCGTCTGCACGGCCTTCGAATGCTTGACCCAGCAATCTTCCAGAGCCTGCCGCTGGCATCTGCCGACAGCACCAACGCTGCGGTCAACGGCGGCAGCATAAGCCGCTTCGG
The DNA here is from genome assembly GCF_009932375.1 of Pseudomonas juntendi. GTDB lineage: Bacteria > Pseudomonadota > Gammaproteobacteria > Pseudomonadales > Pseudomonadaceae > Aquipseudomonas > Aquipseudomonas juntendi. The sequence goes on along the minus strand of NZ_BLJG01000068.1, from coordinate 36,772 downwards.
CATGTACACCCCGCCGTCGGCCGGTCAGCGCGCCAGCGTTATAGCCGACCGAATTGAAGCACACACCAGTTCCCCAATTTGGCAGCGCGAGAGCCAGACAGAACTGGCCTTGTGACATACAGAGGTATCCCCATGCCCACAGAAAACCGATCCAGCAACACAGAGATGATCAGCGAACTGCTGCCCTGCCCCTTCTGCGGCGGTAAAGCTGATTCGCGCTGCACGGCCGGCCCAGATCCAGACTGGTTTGTTGAATGCACCGAATGCTTGGCGTCAGCCCCGGTGTTCAACGAAGACAAACTAGATGGCTGGAACATGCGCGCCCAGCCAGCCCCGCAGCCCCACGCCGAGCCGATAGCGTGGATGGTTGGTACTGCCATCTGGTGGCATAAGCCAGGGGCTGAGCAGGATTCTGCGAAGACGGGCGAGCCAATGGTGCCGCTGGGTCCATGCGACAGCCCGAGCGAGATCGCACGCCTCACCGCGCAGTTCAAGGACTGGCAGGCAAGCCATCACCGCAACTATTGCAAGGCGGCCGACGAGCGCGATGAGTTGCGCGGCCAGCTCGAACAAGCGCGCCGGCTGCTGCATACCGCGAGCATTCGCCTTGCGAACTGGCTGGAACCAGGTGATGACCCGCGCAAGCAGATCATTGCGTTTCTGGAGGACACCGCCGAGCCGACAGGAACGGAAGAACAGCCAGGGTTCGAGCTGATCGGCCCCCAGCTTCTTGAGTGGAATCGATCATTGGTTCAGCCGTGCATCTTGATCGGCCATGAATACGGCGTCGCGACGAAAGCTATGAAGCTTGCCCGCCAGGCGCTTTCAGGCAAATCGCACTGAGAGCACATTTGTACTCCACCCCGCTGTAACCCCTCTCCCCTCTATTCACTGCCGCGATATGGCGGCCAAGGACGAAGTCATGCCCGCAGAAAAGCAACCGGCTTGGCCGGACCATTTCCGTTACATCGATTCCATCGGCCCCGAAGGCGTCACGATCGTGTGCCGGCGCTACGTGGTGATTCGCGAAAGCGAGCACTGCTACTGGCTTGTGCCCGAAGGCAGCGAGGGCTATGCCATGGCGCGCCAGGAAGCCACAGGGAAGGTCTGGGGCAACGTCAAGCGCGTATCGAAAGACTCCTGGCGCAGGTTCGCCTACCCAGGCAAAGAGGAGGCGCTGCGCAGCTACAAGGCCCGCAAACGCCATCAGCTGAGCCATGCCGAGCTGGCTCTGGAGCGCGCCAAGGCCGCTCTGGCAGATATCAAGGATCTGGAAGCGATCGACGACGAGCACCTGTGCGCCGGCGGCGACTACATCAAAGAGCTGAACTGGGTGGACTGCTGATGACCCGACTCGCCCTCTGCCTCCTGCTGCTGGCCACCGGCGCCAGCGCAACCGAACTTCCGTCAGGCGTCTGGTCCTTCGAGGACAAACCCCGCGGTGTCGTCTGCTACGTCATGAACTCGCTGGGGAACAACGCCATCAGTTGCGTGAAGGTCTGGATGCCGCAAGTCGCCGGCAACCAGCGCCAGCTCTCCCCGCACGAAACACAACCCGAACCTACACCCGCACTGGCGCCTGGGCGCTGGATTGATGAGAGGTATCAGCTGTGATGGACAAGATGCGCGAGCAGTTCGAAGCGGCATATGCAGCCAAGAGCACGGCCCGGAATGGCCGCTTCTGCCCGGAAGTGCTTACACGCGGCGATGACGGCGAGTACATGATCCCATCCGTTCAATCTGCATGGTGGGCCTGGCAGGCCTCCCGCGAGGATGTGGTGGTTCAGATGCCGGACCGAGCAGCCGAGGCCTACCGCGAAGAGTTCGACGATGTGGAAGGCGGCAGCTTCAACGAGGCGGCCTACATCCGCGACGTGCGCAAGGCGATTGAGGCCCGGGGCCTGAAGGTGGCGCCATGACCGACCTGATCGAAGTGAAGACGGCCGACCTAGCCGACGAAGCACTTGGGTGGGCTGTAGGCAAGGCGGAGGGCCTGGACGTGTTCCTGGCCCCGCCGGAATACGGCAACCCGTGGCGGGTGTTCGCCCGGTACCAGGGCCAGGCCATCGAGCACACCAAGCGCTACAACCCGTGGGAAGACTGGGCGGTGGGCGGGCCGGTCATGCAGAAGCACAACGTAAGCCTCCACTGCCCACAGCCAGAGTGGCACTACTGGGCAGCCTGGATAACCGAAAACGGCAAGGACGTGGCCCAGGGTGCTGATCTGCCATTGCCGGCAGCATGCCGCGCCATTGTCGCCCACACGCTCGGCAATACCGTTCAGGTGCCGAAGGAGCTGATGCCATGAGAACCCTTGGCGAGATCATCGAGGCCGCGCGATCCGGCGAGCGCCCCGAGTACGACGAGCTGCGCCTGGCCGTGTGCGCGATGGACATGCTCATGACCTTCGATCGCCAGGCCATTTGGAAGCTGGCCGAGGGCGAGCAAAAGGGCAAGAAACCGATTCTGGTCTGGAGCAGCCTCTGGCAGCGCGACGAGAACTTCATGCGAGTGAAGAGCGCCATGGCCAAATATCCAAAATCATACCTTGGACCCAACTACGACCCCGACAGCCCCGCGGTGCAAGAGCGGCGGCGCATGTCGATCGCCATCATGGAAGGCGTTTCACGCCGCGCACAGGAGAAGCAGCAATGATCCTGCCCCTGATGTACATGGCCTACCTGATCTACAGGGGGCCGCGATGAGCAAGCCGCACGCACGAACCAGCACCGGCGCAAAGGTCACCATCACCATCGAGATGACGAGTCTCGGATCATGGGGGCCCGACTGCACCTTGGACCAGGTCTACCGCCAAGCACGCGAAGCGGCGATTGGGCGACTGAATAGGGTCTTCAAGGATCACGTCGCCACCACGCGCATCCTCGGACCTGTGATTGTCGAAGCCGTCACCACCGACCTCGAAAAGCGTTAACCCCCTCCTACAACTCAAGCCATATTGTCGAGCCCGACAAAATGGTGATCCCTGCCCACTACTCAAGCCCGCCGACATGCGCGGGCATGGAGAGCTATTGCCATGATCATCGACGACGTGATGACGGACAAAATCACGCTCCACGGCCTGGGCTTCGTCCAGGTCCAGCTGCAGGGTGAGCAGCGCCTGCACGTTTGGCACCCAGAACTGCCCCGACGCAGCTGCTTCGAGCACTCTGCCATCCACGACCACCGCTTCAACTTCGTATCGCGGATCTTGGTCGGGAAACAGATCAACCACTGCTACGACATGCGCCGCCTGGAAGACGGTGAATTCGTTCTCTATCTGCACGAGGGCGCGCGGCAGACTGGCGGCAGTAGACCGTGGACCCCAGACGGCAGGGCTAACATGGTGCACCACTCAACATGCACCATTGCCTCGGGCGATGTGTACACCACCAGGGCGTACGAGTACCACCGTACCGAGCCTGGCGGTGATGGCCGCGTGGCTACCATCATGCAAAAGCGCGGCGAATACCCTGCCGGCGCCCACTCCACCTGCCGCTACGGCATCCAGCCTGACACCGACTTCGACCGCTACCAGTGGCCCGCAGCTCGACTCTGGGAAGTCGTGCGGGAAGTACTGCTGGCCTGACCACCAACATGCCGCCACCGGCGGCGTGGAGACCATCCATGAACCTGATCGACTGCTACTTCACGAAGATCCTCGGCGAGCCGTACCGCAAGTTCGGCCACTGGTGGGTATCGGCCGAGTACGAATCGGAAGGCCGTCGAGGCAAAACCAAGCTCATTTTCCGCACCGAGGAAGCCGCCCGGGCGGCGAAGGTAGGGCACCACTTCTTGGCCTAAGGAGGCACAGATGGAGCAAGAAATCATCCACGTTCCCGAGCTGGCGAAGATGCTCGGCCGAACTGAATCATCAATCCGCAGTGCACGCCAGGACGGGGCGAGCTGGCTCCCGCCGTTCTTCAAACAGGGAAAGCGGGTGTGTTGGCGGGTCGCCACCGTCCGCAAGTTTCTGGAAGAGTTTGAGCAGGGCCTGCACACCCCGGCAAAGCCCGGGCGGAAGCGCCAGGCCCCGCCGACGCTTGCCAGTGTGCGTTAACCCAGCTTGTCGGCCAGGGAGTCAGGGCAAAGATGCGTGTATCGCCGGAGCATCGACAAGGTTCGGTGCCCGGTGATGCTGGCCACCTCCATCAGGGACAACCCTTTCTCGAACAGCCGCGATGTGCCTTCATGTCGCAGGTCGTGGAAGTGCAGGTCTTTGACCGCGGCAGCTTTGCAGGCTCGGTTGAAGTACTGACTGACCGAGTGAGGTGCCAGCGAGAACACTCGGCCATCCAGGCGCGCAGGCAGGCCATCAAGCAGCGCCCTGGCCTTGGTGGATAGCGGCACGAGTCGACGACTTCCGTTCTTTGTGTCCTCAAGCAGCACATGCTTGCCTTTGACGTTCTCGCGGCGCAGGCCCAGCAGCTCGCTGCGGCGCATGGCTGTCTCCACAGCTATCTGGATGATCGCCGGCATTTCGGCGTGAATCTCCCCCGCCTTCTCGATCACCGCCGTGAGCTCGAAGCTTTGCGGTCGTCGATCCCGCTCTTTTGCCCCCTTGGGCATCCGCAGCTTCATCACCGGGTTGCTCAGCCCCTGAATACCCCAGTCCTTGATTGCCACCGTGAACAGGTGGCTGATGATGGCCAGGTCAAGCCGTACCGTGGCCGTGGACTTCCCCTCCTTGAGCTCACCATCCCTATATAAAGCAAAGTCGCTGGATTTCAGCGCAGCCAGTCCTTTGTCGGCCAGCGCGTGCTTCTTCCACTTGTTGATCCGGGTCATCTCCTGCTTCGCGCCTTTCTTCGACGCAGTGATCTCCCGGGCGTAACGGTCCAAGGCCTCGGCCAGGGTCGTGCGCTCTGCCTCCCGCATGTCAACGAAGCGCGCCCGCGACATATCACCCTCGATCTCGGCTGCCCAGCGCTGGGCCTCGGCCTTTGTATCGAAAGTCGCAGACAGTTGCGGGTATCCTTTGCGGCGGATCTTTGCCCGCCATGCGCCGCCTGGGCGCTGTTCGTAGGTAGCCATGCACCGGATTTTGCCGGGGACAGAGGGGACACGCAATTTACTTTGCTGTCCCAAATTTGTCCCAAATGCAGGTGGCGGGGTCAATCCGCAGGCATTAAAAAAGCCCCGCAACCTCAAGGGCTGCGGGGCTTTCGAATGGTGGAGGCCGAGGTCGGAATCGAACCGGCGTAGACGGATTTGCAATCCGGAGCATAACCACTTTGCTACTCGGCCTCAAAGTCGGACATAGCAGCTTGCGCTTTGCTATCCCCTTGAAACACTGAACCTTTTTCAAAGTTCGCTGCGTTTCGATGGGCGCCATTATGTCTTCATTCTTTTAACCTTGCAACCCCCTCAACGAAAAAAAATTTCAACGGGTTCAAGGTGTTAGCGCAGGCGGCCGAGTTTACTCCACAAACCCACCAAGGTGTTCTCTACCGCGCCACTGGCTGCCACGCCGATTCGCTCCTGCAGGCTTTTACGCTCGGCATAGTGCAGGTGGAACAGGTTGGCGTTGCGGGCACGTTCGCTCAGGTACTCGTCGCTGGTCTGCAAGGTATCCACCAACTGGCGGTTCAGGGCCGCCACACCTAGCCACACTTCACCGGTAGCCACTTCGTCAATGTGCAATTGCGGGCGATAGCGGGCAACGAAGTCCTTGAACAACTGGTGGGTGATGTCGAGGTCTTCCTGGAACTTCTCCCGGCCTTTCTCGGTGTTTTCGCCGAATACGGTCAAGGTGCGCTTGTATTCGCCAGCGGTCAGCACCTCGAAATCGATGTCGTGTTTCTTCAGCAAGCGATTGACGTTGGGCAATTGCGCCACCACGCCGATCGAACCCAGTACGGCGAATGGCGCACTGACGATCTTGTCGCCGATACAGGCCATCATGTAACCACCGCTGGCAGCCACCTTGTCGATGCACACGGTCAGCGGGATGCCTGCCTGGCGAATGCGCGCCAGCTGGGAGGCGGCCAGGCCGTAGCTGTGCACCAGACCACCGCCGCTTTCCAGGCGCAGTACCACTTCATCGCGTGCGGTGGCGAGGGTCAGCAGCGCAGTGATTTCATTGCGCAGGCTTTCAGTGGCCGAGGCCTTGATGTCGCCATCGAAGTCCAGGACGAACACGCGGCCCTGCTCGTCGGCCTTGCCTTTGCCCTTCTTCTGTTGTTTCTCCGCCTTGGCCTGCTGCTTGCGCAGCGCCTTTAGCTGGGCCTTGTCGAGCAAGCCGGATTCCAGGCGCTCGCGCAGGTCCTTGTAGAACTCGTTCAGACGGGTGACCTGCAACTGCCCACCCGATTTGCGCCGCCCTTTGCCACGCAGCCCGGCGATGGCCGATAACACCACCAGAATGGCGATGACCAGGGTGGCGGTTTTGGCGAGAAAGCTTGCGTATTCGGCAAGAAACTCCACAGTTGTCCTCAATGCCCGGAATTAAAGGGCTACGCTACCATGGCTTGTGACACTTTGGTACGGTCTTGTGACATTCCGAAGCATTTGAGGCAGGCTCAGCGGCGGACCTTTTGGGCACCCTTCTGGGGCCTTTTCGCCTGCGCACGAGGGGCCTTATCGCCCCAGAGCGAGCCCATGAGGGCCACACGGGGGAACCTCGGTGAGTAGAAGCAATGAGGTGGTCTCTCAGATTTTTCTATCAGATTTTCATCAGGGGCCCTTGAAGCGAGCGTATAGCCAGAAGGCCACATGAACAGCCACGCAGACCCAGTAGGCAGCGTGTAGCGTGTCCATGAGGTTCTCCGGGTGATTAAGAAAGGGATCTGTGGAACCGAATGTCAGTGAGGCCATGCTGTTTAGCTACTTCAAGCAGGCCCTCATAATCCTTTGGCCATCCTTCATCTGGCGATTCACTGCATGCTCCAGATTGAAGCAACGCAAAGCACAATGCTGCATGAGGGGTCAGAGACTGAACCGCTATCTTGGTCACGACACGCTTATTTTTGAAGGTGTAACACAGTGTGCAACTCATTGGCGGCCCTGCGTTGCTCAAGAAGCAGATCCCAGATCTTAGCCCCCCAAAGCATTGCAATAAAGAATTTTATTAGATGGTCTTCAAGCCCAGCTCAGCGGCTCTCTGCGGGGTCAGGTTGCCCTTCTTTACGGCAGCACGTAGTCCCTTCTGGGTGTTCTTGTGGGGCGCCTTGGCCTTATTGGTGTCTACCCACTTACCCGGTTGTTTGCCTTTGGGTAGCTTCAACTGTCCAGCGCAGAGACCCGACAAAGGTTCTGGACGGTGGCATGAAGGAACAAACAGGAAGACTCTACGATTGATTGGGTGATGCCAGTATCAAGCTGGCGCTTGCCCAGCGACGGGCGAATAGGACAGCCCAAATCTGGACCGTCCTCTTTACGGAGTATCTTCACGAAATTTCGGGGAGATGGAACGAATGCAATTTCTGCATCCGTAAGCCGTGCCCCTGCCGGTCCCTCTTTAGGTCCGGTCTTACGGGGCTTCTTTCAGTTGCTCTTAGGCAGCCGTAACGTTCAACACATAGGAGTCTGAGAAACCACCGTCAACGGTTGTCACAGTAATGATTGCCTTGCCTGCCTTGAGAGCCTTAACGGTCCCGGTAGCAGACACAGAGGCCACAGGCTCACCAGCATCATCGGAGTCATCAGAGATGGTCCATACGACATCCTTGTTGGCGGCATTGCTTGGGGCAACGGTCAGGACGTTGGTGTACGAATCACCTACAGCGAGGTTCTTAGAGGCGTCCTTGAAGAACACGACTCTCACCTTCACGGGTGAATTATCGAAGCTGATGCGAGTGATCATCGGAAAGTCCACCATCTCGGTCTGGAGACCATCGGCGGTCAGCTTCACCTTGACCTTGCCGTTAGCCACGATGTCCACCACGGTGCCGATCTCAAAATCCCAACCTTGAGCATTTGCGTTGCGGGTCGCTTGGATCTTCCAGATGTCACCCTCACGGTTCTCACGGTAGCTCAGCGAGGTGAAGTACTTGGGCAGCAAGAACAGGCCATAGTCAGCACCGCTATAAAGCTGCACAGAGGCGCCAATGAGGTCCTCAATGTCACCCACGCCAGCACGCTGGGCAGCACGCTCAAGAACGGCCACGAGGCTCACAGGCAACAGGACCACGAAGTCAGACAACGAGGTGCCTACGGTCTGGTTGATGTGGGTCGTCAAGAGGTCGATAAGATCCTCAGCGATCTCTACGGGCTTGCCGGTTGGCTTGGCCTCAGAGAACATTTCGGTACTTGGAGCGTCCGAGAGGATCTTAGCGATGCTCCCAGCGGCACTAAGCTCGATGTCACGAAGCATCTTGTCAGCGGTCTGAGCCAAGGACCCTACAGTCCAACCGGCCTGAATGTGGTGATCGAGGATGGTTGCACGATGGCTGATGACCAGAGCGGTATCGGTTCGCTCCGTGAAGATCACAGACCCGGCCAGGACTTCGCCTTTGCTGATGGTTTGGTTATCCCAGTTCTTGCGAGGGTCGAAGGTGACGGTACGGTCAGCCATGGCGATGATTTGTTGACCAGTGGCCTCAGAGCCAGCCGGACGGAACTCACAAGGGGTTGCCTCCATGGCAGCCTCTCGCCACTCATCACCGTTCAAATAGTCCTCAGCGGCCTCCACGAGGGCCTGCACATAGACAGACGGATCGGTGGCCGCTTCGGTCTCGCTTCGGATGTCACCAGCGTTGAAGCGGATCGACCCAGCCTCATGGCCCGGAGTGTCGTTGAAAACGGCAGTGGTGTAGGTGGACGGCTTGACGTATTGATTAGGTTTCATGGGAATTGGTCTCCTGAATTAGATTGAATGAAGGTGTGTGCGTGGATTACCAGCCAGCGTTGCCACGGGAGGCAGCGCGCATACGCATACCGTGCTCCTTGATGGCAGCGGCTCGGGCTTCGCGCTGGGCCTTCGCTTCGGCAATCTCACGGGGGGTGTCTTCGCGGCAACGCTCAGCAGCTTCACGCACTTCTTGTAGGCGCTTCTCATGTTCGGCTTTGTTTTCCCGCTTGGTCTCGAAGTAGGTCAAAGCGTCCTCTTGGATGGCCTTGAGAGACAGACCGGCTTCCTCGAAAGCTTTGATCACTCCGAACTTAGCGCCGTTGTTCCGGCCACACTGGGCCATCAGCAAGGGCAGCATTACGTTCTCGACGTATTCACGTTTGAGAGGCTGGCCCGACACGGTTACTTCATCTTTCAGGACTTTGGTGATGGTGATGTTCATGGATTTGGATCTCCTATAGGCGACCCTTTGATTCGACCTTGGCGCCATAGACGCGCACGACCAGACGGCCAAGGAGGGAGCCTCATGGGCATCTTCCAAGGTCGATCAAAAGGTTCTGGGGTTTGGGTAGTTATTGCTGATGCGGGATCACAGGACATGGCAAGCCTGAGAGGGCATCTGAAAGGACAACCGTGGCGACGGTCGCTGTGTTACTTGTGGCGAGCTGTGAGGACCACAGGGACGCCTTTGACTACATGGTAGAAGTCGATCAGGTCGAGACTGGTAGCAGTCAGTAGATCCTCAAAGGCCTCCATGTGGAAAGCTCCCAGCCTGTCCGAGACAAACGCCTTGGCTTTCTCTGGGGTTCGATTGATGAAAACATCAAGGGTCTTTAGGTTGAACACAGCGGTTGCTGATCGGCCAGTCATGGCTGACTCGATAGACAGTAACGAATTGGCCTGCTCATGACAGAGACCATCGAGTACAAAGTGGAATCGCATAGTGCCTCCTGTATTGGGAAGCCAAGGCAATAGTCATTAATGAATAACAACTATTGACAATGGACTCAAAGGTGATCTTAAAGAGGGATCTTTAGGTATATCTCACAGGGGTCTGGGGATTGCTCTTAGCAATAGTGAGGGTGTCTATAGGTGTAGGGCTATTAACCCTGCTTTGCCTTCATGACCTTCCACTGAGGTGCTCCAATGATTACCCCGTGGGTATCCTTTCGGGCAGCATCGCCAAGGTGACTTTCCCTGATGGTAGCGAGCCAGTGTTGGGCAGCCCGTGCGTTCTCAAAGAAGGCCCGATGGGTAACTCCCCGGATGGTCGTCTTCCCAATGAATCGCTCGCCTTTGGTGTGATGCTTGTCTCTGGTCACGCCAACGGGAAGGTCAGTATCTTTCTTTGGCATCTTGCGACCCTGAAGACCCACCACACGATTGCCCATATTCTCGTGATAGGTCAGCGGTCGCAGATTGTTTGGATGATTGTTGTTCGGATTACCGTCGATATGGTCAATCACAAGCGACTCATCAAACGAGCCGTGAGCCATTCGATAAACGATGCGGGCCTTCTGGACACGGATCTTGTGCTTGGTCTCGCCGTCCATCCAAGTGACTTCTACCTGCTGTCGTAGTGAGCCATTGGTGTAGGAGCCCACAGGGGCACCCTCTACGGTCCCTCTGCGGGTCTTGCCGGGAATGAGTTTAAAGTCACGAGCTACGATCCCTTCGTGGTCGTTGGATAGCTTGTAGCGTGCCTCAAGGACTTCTATCGGTGGTAGCACGCAGGCCATCACGTTGGTGCCTTGAAGGCGAATCTTGGTTGGTGTCGTCATTGGTGGTCTCCCGTGTTGGTGGATTGGTGACTGGGTGTAGTGGCAATAGTGAGGGTTTTAAATCCTACGGCTATGGTCACAGTCAGCTCGACCAACAAATACGGGACCTACAGGGCATCTTGAAGTTTTCTACGGGCACGCTCGTGCGCTCCCGAAGCAAGGCCAGGACTCAACGAGTCGATTAGATTTCACGTAGGAACGCGGTAGAGATGAAGCCGGTCTTGCGGATGGAAGTTAAAAATGGCGTTGCTTGAGTTCTTCAAGCCAGCCACAGCCGCTCGGGCCACCTGAGTCGCCACGAGCAGCAGGTCATGCTCAGGGCGGCCCGCAAGGACTCCAGCTTACAGACTTTTACCACTTGCCTTTTTAATACTATCGTCAGCCACGGCGCAAATAAACTCAGCAATACTGGAAGAGACGTTCCCACTCCCAAACATGAAATCGCTATCAAACTCGTACTCACCACCAACACTCAAACTTACAAGCTTTCCCATATTATTATTGCAATCCGCAACCGACACATACCACTTATACAATTGTATGTCAGAAGTCTTTGAGTTAACCACTCGCCCTGCTATGAGCGCAACGGCAGCTTTATTTTTAGTCGTAGTAAACTCAAATGAGCCGGGCTTTCCTTCCCATTTAAGACCATCATTGGTTGATCCAAGACTAATCCAATTGGTCCCAGCAGCAGCCGAAAAACTGAGGAAAAGAGAGATAGCACTCACCAATCCGATTGTTCCATTACGCATCTGCAATCTCCTTAAAAACCACAGAACAGTATCATTAAGACATCACTCTGGCGAGAGGAAGACCTCGGTTACTCGCCGAATCTATGAACATCCTCGCGCCAGCCTCAAGGCATCCGTCATGAGCGCCATTGAGGCCGCCGCATTGCCGCCGTAGAGATCGAACGCAAGAGTCCCCGAGCTATGCCCCAAGATGGCCTGAGCTATGCCCACAGACACGCCAGCGGCCTTCAGATCGGACGCCATCGAGTGCCTCAGCGAGTGGAACGACAACCCTTCCCCGGTATTGGTCCCCAATAAGTCACGGATGATCTGATTGGTGAGCTGATCGAAGCCACTTTTAGACTGGGAGAACAACCGCCCTTGGGTCTGCGAGAGCCTCTCAAGGTGATCCTCGGGGATGCCAAGCAACGGCACTGTGCGACGACTGAAAGAGTTCTTCAGGGTCTTCCCGTCCTTGTCATTGATGTCCATAACCCAATGGCCATTAGCCTTATAGATGTCACTGCCCGTGAGCTGGTGAATCTCCCCAATGCGGGCCCCAGTGGCGACCCCAAGAGCAATAACAGATGCCTTCCAGTCCTCCCCGAGGCTGCTCACAGCCCAGTCACGGAGAGCCTTCAGGTGGTCCTTGATGAAGGCTATGCGGTCGCTCTCGGAACCTTTGGCAATGAGCAGCTTCTTGGAGTAGTCACGCTCAATGAGACCCGTAGCCACTGCCCAGCCAACGACAGAGGAAGCATGGGTCATGATCTTGTTAACAGAGGATGGCTTACGTCCATCAGCTAACAGAGCGTCACGAAGGCCCACGAAGGTGGCCCTTGAGTGCTTCGCCATATCGGCGTCCTTGAGATGCCCTGCGATGGTCTTGGTGCAGCTCTCCCAGTTCTTCAAGGTGTTGGCCGACAGGTCCCCGCCCCGCTCAGCCTTGAAGGCGTCATAGAGAGACTGGAAGGTGGCCTTGGTGTCATCAGTAATACAGATAGGGACGGGGACAGGCTCATGCCTATCGACAGGATCGAACTGATAGTCCTTTCCTATAGAAGTCTTAAGGTCTCCCTCAAGTAGCCCCACCAGCTCACGGAGATCCCCTGAGTGGCGCCCCTCAGCAGCCCTCAGAACCCGCTGAGCCATCAAGACAGCCTTCGCCTGGGCTAACCCCATCGGCGTAGTATGAGCGATCTCAGCGAGGTTCTCAGAGACCTCCGACAAGACCAGTCCGTAGGCGTCCCCTTGAGGATTGCCTAAGGCTTCCTCAGCGATGTCCCGAAGGTTGTCCCGTAGTTCCTCCCACGATGCCTCAGGGTTGTCGAGGTGGAACGCCTTGAGGGTCTGTAGGAGGTGCTTGGCAGTAGTCATGGCAGCGGGTCGATTAGCGGTCTTGAGCGAGATCGTACAGGAAGTGTGGCAGCCCTTGAGGCGGACTCGGAGGTGATATCGACCCGAGGCTCTACGGTAGACGTAGGGCACTGCGATTTGTGACACGTTGGGACGATTTGTGACGCTGGATTCAACGGTGTGGATGGTCATTTTGGGTGGAAGCCCCGTGTTGCTTGGCTTTACCCGAGATCAAGGACAGTTGGCAAGAAACTCCACGTTGACTCCTTAAATACCAGCGCCATCACGGCGCGTAACTGTTGCAAGCATACCGGTGCATCTGGCGTGCTGCCAGCGTACGCAAACGCTGGCAACATCTTTCAAACAACCTTTTCAAACGCTTGTATGTTTTTCGTTGACAGCCTCTGTGCCGCGTCCTAACCTCGCAGCAACCTCCTACAGGCCGGAACCTTCCGTGGGCAACCTCTACCTGATCCGACACGGCCAAGCCTCTTTCGGTGCCGCTGACTACGACGTACTTTCGCCAGTGGGCGAACGTCAGAGCCTGGCGCTGGGCGAACACCTGGCCCAACTCGGCGTGCGGCTGGACCGCTGCGTAGCTGGGGACCTGCGCCGCCAGCAGGACACCGCGCGCCTGGCGCTGCAGGCCTTGCACGCCACGGGTTGCCCGGTACCCGCTGTAGAGACCGACGTGGCGTTCAACGAGTTCGATGCCGACGGTGTTATCCGGGCCATGCTGCCTGGGCTGCTGCCGGCAGAGCCCGATGCGCTGCAGGTGCTGCGCAACGGTGCCGAGCACCGCAGCGAGTTCCAGCGCCTGTTCGCACTGATGGTGCAGCGCTGGCACGATGGCGAGCACGGCGACGATGACCTGGAAACCTGGCAGGCCTTCACCGGCCGTGTGCACGCCGGCCTGCAACGCGTGCTGGATGCAGCCGGCAGCGGCGACAACATCGCTATCTTCACCTCGGGGGGCACCATTGCTGCCCTGCTCCACCTGGTGACCCGTATCACCCCCAGCCAGGCGTTCGCGCTGAACTGGCAGATCATCAACACGTCGCTCAGCCAGCTGAAGTTTCGCGGCCGCGACGTGGCGTTGGCTTCCTTCAACAGCCAGGCCCATGTGCAGCTGTTGAGGGCGCCGGAGCTTGTCACTTACCGATAAAGCCGGCTAGTTATGTCCCTGCGGGGACGTGTAAATCACTCAATAAGGAATGCGCCATGACCTCCGTAGCTGATGCCGTCAAAAAGATGCAAGAGAAGTTCAACCCATCCGCTGCCGCCGGCCTGGACCTGGTGTTCGGCTTCAACATCACCGATGAAGACAAACACTACGCACTGATCGTCAAGGACGGCACCTGCGAACTGCAGGAAGGTGAAAACCCGGATGCCAACTGCACCCTGGTGATGGACAGCGAAACCCTGAAGGGCATCGTCAGTGGCGAAACCGACGGCATGCAGGCCTTCATGGGCGGCAAGCTGCGCGTAGAAGGCGACATGATGTTGTCGATGAAGTTGAGCGAACTGTTCCCATCCTGAAGGCCGGGAACAGCGCATGATCGAAAACCGAAGCCTGACCGGCTTCGGTTTTTTTTTCGCCTGCCCAACCCATCAATGGCTGCATCAAGGCAGCTGATCGTACAGCAACACCCCGACCTATTACGCACCTGGGACGCTTGTTCCATAACGGGCAGGCCATTAGATTAGCCAATAGTTCCTGCGATCGAGAATAAGGAAAACGCATGACGCTCACCGACCAGTCCACCCAGGCACGCCCCGGCGAAGAGCTCGACGCGGGCGTCATCGATCCTTATCTGAAGGCCAACATCGCCGGCCTTGATGGCCAGCCCAGCATCAGCCAGTTTCCGGGCGGCGCTTCCAACCTCACCTACCTGGTCAGCTACCCTGGTCGCGACCTGGTGCTGCGCCGCCCGCCGTTCGGCCAGAAGGCCAAATCCGCCCACGACATGGGCCGCGAGTTCCGCATCCTTAACCAACTGAACAGCGGCTTCCCGTACTGCCCAAAGGCCTACGTACACTGCACCGACACCGGCCTGATCGGCAGCGAATTCTATGTGATGGAACGGGTCAAGGGCGTCATCCTGCGCTCGGACATTCCGGCTGAACTCAAGCTGGATGCCGAGCGCACCGAAACCTTGTGCAAAAGCTTCATTGATCGGCTGGTCGAACTGCACCAGGTGGACTACAGCGCCTGCGGCCTGGCCGACCTGGGCAAGCCGGAAGGCTACGTGCAGCGCCAGGTAGAAGGCTGGACCAACCGTTACGAGAAGGCCCTGACACCGGATGCGCCGCACTGGCAACACGTGACCGCCTGGCTGCACGAGAAAATGCCCGCCGACCACCCGCGGCCCGGCATCGTGCACAACGATTACCGCTTCGACAACGTGATCCTCGACGCGGACAACCCTATGCGCATCATCGGTGTACTGGATTGGGAAATGGCCACCCTGGGTGACCCTTTGATGGACCTGGGCAACAGCCTCGCCTACTGGATCGAAGCCGGTGACCCGGCCCCAGTGCAACTCATGCGCCGCCAACCCAGCAATGCACCAGGGATGCTCAGCCGTCGGCAGTTCGTTGACTACTACGCCGAGCGGGCCGGAATTCGCCTGGAAAACTTCGATTTCTACTACTGCTACGGCCTGTTCCGCCTGGCCGGCATCGTCCAGCAGATCTACTACCGCTACTACCACGGCCAGACCCAGGACAAGCGCTTCGCCCAGTTCATCCACATGAACCGCTTGCTGGAACAGATGACCCTGCAGGTCATCGCCAAGTCCAGCCTTTGAGCCCCGCCCACCACGGATCACAAGGAAAACAGCATGCCCAAGACCCACCTGTTCGACCTCGATGGCAAGATTGCCTTCGTTTCCGGCGCTAGCCGTGGCATTGGCGAGGCCATTGCGCACTTGCTGGCGCAGCAAGGTGCCCACGTGATCGTTTCCAGCCGCAAGCTGGAGGGCTGCCAGCAAGTGGCGGACGCCATCACCGCTGCAGGTGGCAAGGCTACGGCGGTGGCCTGCCACATCGGTGAACTGGAGCAGATCCAGCACGTGTTTGCCGGCATCCGCGAACAGTTCGGGCGCCTGGACGTGCTGGTCAACAACGCCGCCACCAACCCGCAATTCTGCAACGTGCTGGACACCGACCCGGGCGCCTTTCAGAAAACCGTGGACGTCAACATCCGCGGTTACTTCTTCATGTCGGTCGAGGCCGGCAAACTGATGCGCGAGCATGGCGGCGGCAGCATCATCAACGTGGCCTCGATCAACGGGGTTTCGCCAGGCCTGTTCCAGGGTATCTATTCGGTAACCAAGGCAGCGGTCATCAACATGACCAAAGTGTTCGCCAAGGAGTGCGCCCAGTTCGGTATCCGCTGCAACGCCCTGCTGCCGGGCCTGACGGACACCAAGTTCGCCTCGGCGCTGGTGAAGAACGATGCCATTCTCAACGCGGCCTTGCAGCAGATCCCCCTCAAACGCGTGGCCGACCCCAAGGAGATGGCCGGCGCGGTGCTCTACCTGGCCAGCGATGCCTCCAGCTATACCACCGGCACCGCGCTGAACGTCGACGGTGGTTTCCTGTCCTGATCAGGCTTTGACCGCCACCAGGGTATAGCTCAGGGGCAGGCGTGCGGGCTGTTCGCGAAGGCGATACTCGCCGTCGTCGCCCTTGATCATCTGCCCTGGCAGCGCCTCCCAGGGGATGCTCTGGTGCTCGACCAGCGTGGTCAGGTGCAGGCCGTGGCTCAGCAAGGCACTGATCACCTCGCCAAGACCGTGGTTCCATTCGTGGGTTTCGCTGTGGGCCAGCCGCTGATCGGTTTCGACGTAAGTCTGGTCGCTATGCCACACCGTTGGCTCCTGCTGCTCGAAATAGGGATATTCGAGCTGCAAGCGGTCCTGGTGGTCCTCGTTGACAGCCATCAGCATGGGGTGGCCATCGCGCAGGAACAGCCGCCCGCCCGGTTTCAGCAAGGCCGCGACGGTACGGGCCCAGGGCTCGATGCGAGGCAGCCAGCAGAGCGCGCCAATCCCGGTGTAGACCAGATCGAAGGTGCGCCCTGGCAGCGCCTTGTCAGCCGCGTAAACATCAGACTCGACATACTCGATAGACGTTCTGCAGCGTGCTGCCAACACCCTGGCCTCGGCCAACGAAGCGGCAGAATAGTCCAACCCGCACACCTGTGCGCCAAGGCGGGCCAGGGAGAGGGTGTCGGTGCCGATGTGGCACTGCAGGTGGATCACATCAAGGCCGTCGATATCGCCCAACAATGGCAAATCAAAACGCACGGTGTCGGACAGCCGGTCGCGGTCGCGGACGAGCTGTTCGATTGCGTAGTCCTTCGAGGCAGCATGCAGCGGGGCGCGTTCATCCCAACTGGCACGGTTGAGTTGCAGGGAATGGTCCATGGTGTCTTCCTTGAATGCGAGCAATTGATGCTAGACGCCGCACTCACTGGCCGACAGAACTACCTTGCAAAAAAATGTAAACCAGCTGTCTCTGTCCGCCAAAGGGTAGCCAAATCCCCTTACAAGCAGGTCGCTGCCGCTGCCCGGCGCTGCAGCGCCACGCCGTCGCGCTTCTGCGCGTAGTAGTCGACCCGCGTGCCAGCGGCCTGCGGGTACACGTCCACGAACGCTTCGGCTTCACGGGTATACACCGTCAACCCGCCCTGCTTGCGCGGTTGCAGGTAGCCACTGGCATCGTCACCGAACACCCTCTCTTCCTGCCAGCTGTACTGAATGCACTGGGCCACCAGCTCTGGCGCCTTCTGCGAGTCGAGCTGCGCCGTCGGCTTGCCGCCGCGGGCAGTGTCCATGGTCGCAGCAGCACAACCAACCAGCATCAGCGCCGCAGCCATCGGCAGAATCGCACGCATGTTCCATCCTCGGGGGTTTGAAAAAGAAGCGACTCTAGCATTGGCACGCAGCGCGAGTGAATTGTCACGCGTATTCCGCTGTCGCAGACAATACAAGCCGTCATAAGGACATTGCCATGAAACTGCACTATCTACTGTTCGCCGCCCTGCCCTGCCTGCCATTGGCTGCCACCGCTGCCCCCTCGAGCGAAGAAAGCGTCACCGCCCCGGAAACCCACAACCGCGAGCTGAAGGTCGGTGACAAAGCGCCAGACCAATACAAGCGTGACGAGGAAGCCATCAAGAACTGGAAAGCCAAGGGCCTGCCACAGCCTGAGAAGGAAAGCCACTGGGTGCGCATGGGCGATCACTATGTGCTGATACAGATTACCAACGGCGTGGTGCTGGCCATTCAGCCTGCGTCCTGATTCAACCCGCTGCGTCCAGCGCCACCATGTGCACGGTGTCGCGCCCGGCGGCCTTGGCCTGGTAAAGCGCCGCATCGGCCTGCGCCAACAGGCTGGCGGTGCTGTCTTTGCTCCCCGGCACATCGCACCACAGGCCAACGCTGAAACGTAGCTCGATGTGGTCGCCGGCAAACCGGGCCGGGCTGCGCGCAATGGCCTCGCGCAGCCCTTGCACGGCAGCCAGGGCCCCGGCGCGGTCGGTAGCAGGCAGCAGCAACAGAAACTCCTCTCCACCGTAACGCCCGAGGCTATCGCCCTGGCGCAGGCGTTGCTGCAACTGCCGTACGCAATGGCACAACACTTCGTCACCGGCCAAGTGCCCATACAAGTCGTTGATGCGCTTGAAATGGTCGATATCGATCATCGCCACCGCAAGGCTCACCTGCTGCCCACGGGCGCGGTCCAGTTCGCTGGCAAAGCGCTCGAGAATCGCCCGACGGTTGAGGGTACCGGTGAGCACATCATGCAAGGCCAGGTGCTGCAGGCGCGATTCACTGCGCTCCTTGGCCATCAGCACCAGCCCGATCGAATACATCATCACCGTCACGGTGCCAATGGCTACCGAGATGCTCTGTTTCAGGTTGCTGGTGTCATAGCGCATTTCCACAGCCGTGCCATTGGCCACCGCAACCACCCGCATGCCCAGGCCCACCAGGCTGATCAGCGCACCGATCTCCAGCAGCAGGTGCGCTTTGCCCGGTCGTTCGCCATGGCGCCATGCCCAATAAAGGATCAGCGCACATTGCAACATCAGCACCAGGGTCGCCAGCAACATGCGCGGCTCAAGGGTATCGAGCAGCAGCATCAACCCCACCAGCATGAACGCCGGGATGATGAAAATGACCCGCCAGGGCACTACCCGCTCGCGCACACGGAACAAGCTGGCCGTATAGAAGGCCAGCGCCAGCGAAAGCAGGCTGTTGCCCAGCCCGTAGCTGAGCCACAGGGGGGCCTGGGCGTAAAGGGTGTAGCAGACGTAAGCCAGCGCGTGCACCAGCAACCCGCAACCGGTGAGCATCAGGTTGTCGCGGCGGTTGCCGTGCCCGACCAGCAACAGGCAGAACGCCAGGATGGTGGCAACCAAAGCAACAGCGGCGAACAAGGTAGGAGTATGCGCGATCATCATGATTCACTGAGTGGCAGAATGCCGTCTTGGCTGCGGCTTACCGTGCAGTCTAGAGCCGCCACGGGCGCCCGGCCATGACCGTACGGGACAGAACAGCAACCGAGAAGCACGTGGAGGATCGTGGATAGCACAAATTTTTGCCCGCCCAGGAAACCAAATGGATCGATCCGGGTCTCAGAAAGTGTGCGGTAAACCTTTGTGGATCAAGGACCTATCTCGTGACAAAACGTCTTGCAAGCCTTTCGCTGGTTGCTGTTGTACTGCTGACTGCAGGTTGCCACAGCCATCGCTACCATGACGACGATGGCTGGCGTGATCGCGACCGTGACCATCGCCACCACCGGCATGACCGCGACGATGACGACCGTCAATATCGCGGCGACCGTTACTAACGCCGAAGCGGCTACAGCCCCGGCTCGCCGCCGTTCAGGCGGCACCTTAACCTGGTGAAATTTTCGAGGTTCACATCATGCGTCTGACTCTGCCTTCCGTTGCCCTTGGCCTGCTGCTGTGCCAAGGCGCTTTCGCCGGTGATGGTACTGCCGCCATCGGCGGTGGCCTGGGTGGCGTACTGGGTAATGTGGTTGGTCAGCAATTAGGCGGCAAGACCGGCGCAGCCATTGGTGCTGGCGTTGGCGGCGCAGCAGGCAGTGCGGTAGGGGCTCGCAAGGGCAACCGTACCGAAGCGGCGCTGGGCGGCGGCCTGGGCTCGGCGGGCGGCTCATTGCTGGGCGGTGCAGTTGGCGGGCAGACCGGCTCGACCGTAGGCGCAGGCCTGGGTGGCGCCGCCGGGGGCGCCTTGGGCAACCATCTGGGCGACGACGACCGTGGCGGCAAGAAGCACCGCCGGCACCGTCACTGACCAGCCGAGCTGGACGGGGCCGCTGACGCCGATCGGCAGCAGCGGCCTTGAACCCTGCAGTACATCAACACCCCCTTCACCGCAAGCTGGCACACTGGCTGCTACTGTCTAACGTGCCCCTGTGTGAAGGAACACCCCCTCCCCATGAACCAAGAGTTGCTTTGGGTGCTTGGCCTGCTGGCCATCGTCATTGTCCTGTTCGTCATCAACCGCCCACGCATGGACGTGGTTGCGCTGATGGTGATCCTTGCCCTGCCGCTGCTGGGCATCCTCAGCGTGGAGCAGGCACTGGCCGGCTTCAGCGACCCCAATGTGGTGCTGATCGCCGCCTTGTTCGTGATCGGCGAGGGCCTGGTACGCACCGGCATTGCCTACCGCATTGGCGAGTGGATGAGCGAGCGGGCCGGCAACAGCGAGGCGCGCCTGCTGGTGCTGCTGATGGTGGCGGTAGCCGGCCTGGGCTCGATCATGAGTTCCACAGGCGTGGTCGCCATTTTCATCCCGGTGGTGCTGAGCATTGCCGCGCGCCTGCAGCTCTCGCCCAGCCGCCTGATGATGCCGCTGGCCTTCGCCGGCCTGATCAGCGGCATGCTCAGCCTGGTCGCCACGCCACCCAACGTAGTGGTGCACAGCGAGCTGGTACGCCATGGCCACGCCGGCTTCAGCTTCTTCAGTTTCACCCCCTTCGGCCTGGTAGTGCTGGTGTTGGGTGTCGGCTACATGCTACTGACCCGCAACTGGCTCAATGGCGAAGTGCGCAAGGACGGCCGCGTGGAAAGCCGCCGCACCCTGCTGGACCTGGTACTGGACTACAAGCTCAACGGGCGCGAGCGGCGCTTGCGCATCCGCCCCCACTCGCCGCTGATCGGCCATACCCTTGGCGAACTGGAACTGCGTACGCGGCATGGCGCCAACGTGATCGGTATCGAGCGCCAGCACAAGTTCACCACCCGGGTCATCACCGCCGATTCCAATACGGTGCTGCACCAGGGCGACGTGCTGCTGCTCGACCTGTTCGCCAACCATGACAACCTGCGTAGCCTGTGCCAGACCATGCAACTGGAGCCCCTGCACTTCAAGGCGGCTTATTTCATCGACCAATCCCAGGAACTGGGCATGGCCGAGGTGTCGCTGCCGCCTGGCTCGCAGCTGATCGGTAAAAGCATCCTTGAACTGGCGTTCCGTACCCGCTATGACCTCAACGTGGTCGGCCTGCGCCGCGAGCAAGCGGCGATTGAAGACCAGTTGGTAGAAGAAAAGCTGCGCCTTGGCGACACCCTGCTGGTGGTCGGCCCGTGGAAGGCTGTGCGCCTGCTGCAGGGCCAACCCAAGGACTTCCTGGTACTGAGCCTGCCTGCAGAGATCGACCAGGTAGCACCAGCCCGCACTCGCGCACCGCAGGCGTTGCTGAGCCTGGCAGTCATGGTGGGGCTGATGGTCAGCGGCGTGGTACCCAATGTCATCGCCGCGCTGATCGGCTGCCTGCTGATGGGCGCAGGCCGTTGCATCGACATGAACAGCGCCTACCGTGCCATCCACTGGCAAAGCCTGGTGCTGATCGTGGGCATGCTGCCATTTGCCCAGGCACTGCAGAAAACCGGCGGCATCGACCTGGCCGTGGGCGGCCTGGTCAGCGTGCTGGGCGGAGCCGGCCCCAGTGCCATTCTGGCCTGCCTGTTTGCGGTTACCGCGGTGATCGGCCTGTTCATCTCCAACACCGCCACGGCCGTGCTGATGGCACCCGTTGCGGTCAGCACGGCGGCGCAGCTGGGCATGTCGCCCTACCCGTTTGCCATGACCGTGGCGCTGGCTGCATCGGCGGCGTTCATGACGCCGGTGTCTTCGCCGGTCAACACCTTGGTGCTGGGCCCGGGCCAATACCGCTTCGCCGATTTCGTCAAGATCGGTGTGCCGTTCACCGTGCTGGTGATGCTGGTCACCGTGCTGATGGTGCCGTGGTTCTTCGGCCTGCAGTAAAAACGCCAAGCAGTAGCGGCAATTTGGCATTATTACGACCGGCCGCGGCAGATTGACATCAACTGCCATGACGAAACACACTGCCGAGCAAAGTCCCAGGTGCTACAAGGCGTTGTCCTGGATTTCGTCTCCGCTTGCCGGTCGAGCCCATGGTTTTCCCAGCCCCATCGCGCCTGTTGCCCTACGTTGCTCTGCTATGCCTGACCTTCGGCCTTACCTTGGGCGGCATTCTTGCGCGCCCGATCGAGTCCCTGTCATTGTTCTGGCCTGTGAATGCGGTACTGGCCGGCGTGTTGCTGCGGCACCCGCGCCAAGCCACGCTGGCCGGCTTCAGCCTGGTGTGGCTGGCCATGGTCGGCGCCGACCTGCTGTGCGGCAGCGCCTGGCTGCCCGCACTGTGGTTCAACCTGTGCAACCTGGGTGTCGTGGTCACTCTCTGGCTGCTGCTATCGCGCCTGCCCCGTGTGCACCGGCGCTTGCGCACCCCCCAGGGTGTACTCAGCGTGTTCGCCGCCTGTGCCGCCGGCGCCGTGGTCGCGGCCAGCATGGCAGCAGCCATGGCCGCGCCCTGGTTTGAACAGTCCCTTGGCGCCACCTGGCGGGCGTGGTTCAGCGAACAGTTCTCGACCAGTGTGCTGATCCTGCCCGTGCTGCTCACTGCACCCTCGATGCGAGCCCTGATACGCGGTGGCGCGCAGCCTGTACGGCTGGCACCGCTGCTGGGGCTGCTGGCCTCACTGGCGTTCAGCATTGCCTTCGGCGGCCCTGGCGCCATCGCCTTCCCCATCGCCGCACTGCTGTGGTGTGCCTGGACCTACTCGCCGTTTCTGGTGTCGCTGCTGGCACTTACCGCTGGGAGTACGCTGATCGTGGCCGTGGCACAAAACCTCATGCATTTCAGCGTGCCGCAAAGTGCGCCGGGGGTGACGACACTGTTGTCCGCGCGCCTGGGCATTGCCATGCTGGTGCTCGGGCCGCTGGTGGTGGCCTGCGTCAGCCAGGCCAACCGCAGCCTCATGGCCCGCCTGGCCCACCAGGCTACCATCGACCACCTCACCGGCGCGCTCTCCCGCAGCGCCTTCACCCGCCGCGCCAACGCGCTGCTGGACAGCCGGCAGCAGGCCCAGGCACTGCCACTGACCCTGATGATGCTGGACATCGACCATTTCAAGTCGATCAACGACGTCCATGGCCATGCCGTGGGCGACCAGGTGTTGCGCCAGTTCGCCGGCGCCCTGCAAGACCAGTTGCACAACAATGAACTGTTTGCCCGCCTGGGCGGCGAGGAGTTCGTCGTGGTGATGCCAGGCCTTGCGCCCGAGCGGGCCACGTTCACCGCCGAACGACTGCGCCGTGCCGTGCAGGACCTGCACGTGGTCCAGGGCGACAAATGCCTGCAAATTACGGTCAGCATTGGCGTGGCCGGCTGCGAAGCGCACATGCCGTCACCCAGCCTGGACCTGCTGCTGGCCAGCGCCGACCAGGCGCTGTACCGGGCCAAGGCCCACGGCCGCAACTGTGTGGAGCATGCCGACCCGCAGCGCCAGGTGGTGTGAGTCAGCCGACGAACACATCCCACGACAGCTTGGCGATCAGCACGCACAACAGCACCAGGAACAGCCCGCGAACGAAGCCCGCGCCCTTGCGCACGGCCAGCCAGGTGCCGGTCAACGCGCCAAGGATATTGCACAGGGCCATGGGCAGGGCAATGGCGTACAGCACGTTGCCCGACGGCACGAAAAACACCAGCGCCGCCAGGTTGGTGGCAATGTTCACGACCTTGGCCGAGGCCGATGCGTGCAGGAAATCCAGGGCGAAGAAGCGGATGAACAGGAAGATCAGGAAGCTGCCGGTGCCAGGGCCGAACAGGCCATCGTAGAAACCGATCGCCCCACCGATCAGCACTGCCAGGCATTGCTCCTTGCGGCCGATCCGGGCCGGTTTGTGCAGGGTGCCGAAGTCTTTCTTGCAGAACGTGTACACCGCCATCAGCACGATCAGCACCAACACCGCCGGGCGCATTACCCCCGGTGGCAGCAGCGACACCGTGGCAGCACCGGCGAACGACATGACAAAGGCGCTGACCGCCGCGGGCACGATCAAGCCCCAGTCCAACGTGACCTTGCGGATGAACGAACGCGCTGCGAAGGCCGTGCCACACACCGAAGCCAGCTTGTTGCTGCCTAGCAATGCCGCCGGTTGCGCGGTGGGTAGCACGTTGAACAACGCGGGAATCTGGATCAAGCCGCCGCCGCCCACGGCCGCATCGATCAGGCCGGCGGCAAAGGCGAATACAGAAAGTACAGCGATATCCATCATGACGCGGTTCCAGGCAGTGGGTACAGGTGCAAGGCTAACCAAAAGGGCGTGGCTGTGTTGAAATGCCATATTGCGAAAACTGCAACAAGGAGCAGCGCATGGCATTGGACATGCTGCGGGAAATTCAGGCGTTCGTCAGCGTCGCGCACAAGCGCAGTTTTGTCGCCGCGGCCCGGGCGTTAGGGCGTTCGCCCAGCGCGGTTACGCGCGCGGTGCAAACCCTGGAAGACAACGCCGGGAGCAAGTTGCTGAACCGCAACGCCAATGCGGTCACCCTGACCGCAGCGGGCGAACGCTTGCTGCCGCACGCCGAGCGCTTGCTGGATGTGCAACGTGATGCAGCCGACGAACTGGCTGCGCTCAGCGGGAACGCACAAGGCTGGATCCGCTTCGCCGTGCCGCAACTGCTGGCCGAACACCTGTTGCCCCAGGTGCTCGCGGATTTTTCCCGTCGCTACCCCCAAGTCACGCTGGATGTGCAGTACAGCGACGAAGCGCTCGACCCACTGCTGGGCAAGTTGGATTTTGCAGTACGCGGCGCCTTCCCGCAGTCCAGCGAACTGATCGGCTACCCGCTTTGGCCCTACCAGCGGCACTTGTATGCGAGCCCGGCGTACCTGGCCTTGGCCGGTACGCCGGCGCATCCCGAACAGCTGGAAGGCCACTCGCTGATCCTGCATACCGCACCGCGCATCCTCAAGGCCTGGCACTTTTGCCGCGATGGCCAGATTACCAGCGTGCGGCCCAGGCCGCGGTTGCGCCTGGCCTCGGGCACTGCGGTGTACCACGGCGCCCTGGCGGGTGCCGGTATCGCGCGCCTGGCAGCCTGGGTAGGCGAGGCGCAGGTCAAGGCCGGGCGCCTGGTGCGGGTATGCGCGCCATACCGCCTGACCTCCAGCACTGGCCAGGACCCGCAGATGCACGCGGTATACCCGGCTGGCGAGCTGCCCGCCCGGGTGCGCGACTTGCTGATAGCCCTGCGCCAGGCCGGCCGGGCGCCATGAACAGCCCTTCGAAAAGGCTGTTCAATTTCTGCTCAATTTAACAGAGCCCGCCACCGGCATGGCTTACAGCACTTTATCCACAGACCTACCCACGTTTTTTGTGGACAGATTTCCCAACGCAAAGAATGACTTATCCCACACCCAGCAATGCCGCATTGGCCAGCTTTACCAGCTCGATCCACTCTGACGTGCTGATATCCCCAGCCTGCTCCAGCGCTTGTGCATTGCGCAGCGCCTGCTCGTAACCCTGCTCATCCAACGTGCCCTCGGCGAGGAAACGGCTACGCCACTCCAGGGCGGCGCAGGCGCCTTTCTTGCATTCCATTAATGTGTCGACTCCCAGCGGAAAAGGCCGACCCGAATGAGCGGCGGCGGGAGACTACACGAGGTATTAATGCTTGAAAATGCCACGCAGCGACCGCTGGTCCAGCGATGCTGACGAAGGGAATAGTGGCCATTTGCCAGGAAATTGGGCCCGAGCTTGAGGTAGACGGGCCGCGCAGAAAAAACCGATCACCCTCAGCTTGGCGGAATGGTGCCAAGTAGACCGATCAGAATAGTGAGTAGCAGAAAACCCCCCAGGAACAGCGCCAGCTTGCCCATTGGAACCTCGACAGTTGTGAAGCGGGAATGGGCGTATTGTCGGGCCTGGGCTGATACGGTTACAGATTCAGGTTGGCGCAAAAAAAGCGTATCAGATGCAGCGCACGACACGTGGCAGCGTTGGGGCGCCCCTCAGCCCAATTGCTGAAGCTTCTCTGCCGGTAACCAGCCCAGCTCGCCGTTGCCATGGCGCCGACACCACAGCCACCCATTGAGCGGCCGCACCATCTGCACCAGTTGCCCCGGGTCGGCGTCCAGTTCGTGCGCACAGTAATGATCGAGCGCCCGCCCCTGGCAAACGCTGAGCCGTTCAATCAGCTGCGCGGGCACCCAGCCGGGCTCCTGGCCGGTGCAACTGCACAAATACCAGTCCTGCCAGCCAGGCTCGCCTTCATAGCGCGGGCCAATCTCCAGCAAAGTGCCTTTGGCAAAGCGGATAGGCCGCGGGTACTCACTGCGGTGGGATTCGATCACAACGTAGTGCATGGGCCTCTCCTTGGCCGGAAAACCTTCGCGCCAGGCTCAGGCGGCATATACCGCCCGTCATCGGCGCATGTATGGGGCGACAACGGCAATGATACATACCAAATGCCACGGTGTTTCGTGCGACATGCAGAGCATTGTGACAGCCCCTGTTTTGCAGAAGTTGCACCGGCCCGGGGTAGGTCCCGCACAGGTCGCTGAAGGCCCGGCACCTGCTGGCTGTGCAAGGTAAGTGCTACATAACATTTCCAAAGCTGATCGCGCCCTGCGCAGTGGGCCTGCCGAGGGAGAACCGGCCCAACCCAGCGGATACCGGATGCCAGACGGCACGTGGCGACATATACAGAAATGCATCTTGTAGGAAACTTTACCGCTCAATGTAGGAAATACCGCGAACACCAGATTTTCCTGTATGAAACATCAGTTTCTAGAGGTAATTCGAGCTGCTACGGTCCATGTTTCCTACAACGGCACGGAAGCCCACAGTGTGAGAAGCCCATGGACCCTTTCAACGCTTCAGCCCTGAAACTGCAGAAAAACCTGCTGAACCTGCGCATTGAGCGGGACCGCCTGAGAAGTGCGGGCAAACACCAGGAAGCTGATCAACTTGCCCAGTCTGTCGCGCAACTGGAGGCGGCTCTGCAGCAGTTGCCAGATGACCTCAAACCAAACACCTTGCAGTAAGAATACCCACGCGGTGCCCCCAGCCGGTGAAGCCTGCCGGGCTGAAAAGCGCCGCCTGGGGGCCCGCACAACGATCCCCTGCGGCCGGCTGACGCTGCCCCGCATCCACAATTCCACTGGCCTTGATCCTATTAATTAATTGGAGGCAAGCGCTCATCCGCCTTACCGTGGCAAGCCACCAAGCCCCAGTAGAAAAGGCCAGTTCCATGAACGACCGTGAGTTCATCAATGCCATCGATGCCGATGGCCTGCCCCTGCACATTGCCGTCAGCAACGGCCGCATCAGCCACATTGGCGCGCAGCGCGCCGGCACCCCGGCCCGCGAAACGATCGACCTGGAAGGCTTGCTGGTATTGCCGGGTTTCGTTGATGGCCACATTCACCTGGACAAGAGCTTCGTGGGTGATCGCTGGCGCCCGCACCAACCTGTCGCCAGCCTGCGCGAGCGCCTGGCCGTGGAAAAACGTGAGCTGGCGAGCGCACCGCCCATCATCGAGCGCGCCGACGCGCTGATGCGTCAGGCAGCTGCGTACGGCACCTTGGCCATGCGTTGCCATGTGGACGTGGACGCCACCACGGGCCTGAGTCACCTGCACGCCATGCTCGAAGCCCGAGACAACTGGAAACACCTGCTCGACATCGAGCTGGTGGCCTTCCCCCAGGCCGGCGTGGTCACCTGCCCTGGCACCGCCCAGGTCATGGAGGCCGCTATCGGCGAAGGGGCTCAGGTGGTTGGCGGCATCGACCCCACCACCTTGGACGGCGACGCTGACGCCCAGCTGGATATCGTCTTCGGCATCGCTGAGCGGCATGGCGTTAAAGTCGATATCCACCTGCATGAACCCGGCGATATCTGCATCGCCCAACTTCAGCGCATTGCCGCGCGCACCCAGGCCCTGGGCATGCAAGGCCTAGTTGCGGTCAGCCACGCCTACGGCCTGGGCGACGTCACCGACGCGGTGGTCGACCACACCGCCGAAGCGTTGGCGGGCGCAGGTATCTCGATCATGACCAATGCCCCGGGCGACCGTGCCTTTCCGCCGGTGCTGCGCTTGCGCGCCGGGGGTGTGCAGGTGTTCACCGGCAACGACAACATCCAGGATGCCTGGTGGCCGTATGGCAATGGCGACATGCTGCAGCGGGCGATGCTGGTCGGTTACCGCTCGGGGTTCAACACCGACGAAGAGCTGCGGGTGGCGCTGCAGATGGCGACCGAGGCCAGTGCTGCGGTCATGGGCAAGCAGGATTACGGCCTGCACCTGGGTAACGAGGCCAGCTTCGTGTTGTTGAGGGCGCCCAATGCGGCGGCCGCGGTGGCGGCTGCCATTCATGAACGGGTGATCGTCCGCCACGGCGCGTTCTGGGGCGGGCCTGCACAGGTGCACCTGCAGGCTGGCCAGTTCGCTGCCGAACTGCGGCGCTGACAACAGCCCTGGCCGGCTTCGGCACTCAAGCGGCAGCCGCCCGTTTGCCCTCTTCGCTGGTCTCGAACTGCCCGACCAGCTTCTGCAACTTGCCGGCATCCACCCGCACCTTCTGCGCACTGCTCTGCAACACCACCGCAGTCTGGCGCATCTCGTGGGAAGACTGGTTGACCTGCTCGATGGTCTTGCCATATTCCAGGCTGCGCCGGTTGAGCTGCTGGATGATCGCGAACATACCCTCCACCGCCTGGTGCAGTTGCACGTTTTCGGACGAGGCGTCCTCGGCCAGGCGCAGGCTGCTGTCCACGTCCTGCACGCCCCGCTCCATGAAACTCACGGCCTGACGGGTCTCACCCTGCAGGCTCTCGACCATGGTGCGTATGTCATCGGCAGCCCGCGCCGTTCGCGCCGCCAGGCTGCGCACCTCGTCGGCCACCACGGCAAAACCACGGCCGTGCTCGCCAGCGCGCGCCGCCTCGATCGCAGCATTGAGCGCCAACAGGTTGGTCTGGTTGGTAATGTCACTGATCAACCCGGTGATGTTGTCGATCTCGACCATGCGGCTGTCAAGGCGTTGCACACTGGAGGACGAGCGCGCCACCACGTCGCGGATCGACTGCGTACCGGCCTGCACCGCCTGGAACTGCTCGCGGGCGCGGGTGACCACTTCGTCCATGGCCTGCTTCATCTGCTCGGCGCTGACCGAGGCCTGCTGCAATTCGCCCAACTGCTCTTCCATGATGATCATCATCTGATGCACGGCCTCGGCCACGTCAGCCGAAGTGACGCTGGCATCCTGGCTACGGCCCAGCATCATCTGGTTGGTGACGCCCACCGTGTGGCTGGCCTTGACCACCTGCCCTACCACTGCATCCAGGCGGTCGATGAAGCTGTTGATCCAGCGGGCCATGTCGCCGCTTTCATCGTTACCCACCGTGTGGGTATCCAGCCGCTGGCGCAGGTTGCCCTCACCCTCGGCGATGGTCCGCAGCACATTGCTCATGCCATTGAGGCGCGCCGCCACACGGCGCGGCCCGAGCATGCCGAACAGCACCGCGGCGGCGAGCATGGCCAAGGCTTCGACCACCTCGTTCAGGCCCTGCGGCAGGCCCGCGTAGTGCTGCACCAGGTAGTTGCAACCGAACAGGCCGACCATCGTCGCAAGGTAGGGCTTCATCAAGCCATAACTGAGCGAGCGGCGCCGGTACACTTCCTCGAGGTCTGCCTCGCACATCATTCCCCAGCGGTCCGGCGAGCCCGGCAGCTGGAAGGTCACGCCCTTGCCCACCACTGGCACATGGCGGTAGTCGGAATACCCGGGGTAGGTAACGAACACATTGGCGCCGCAACGGATGGTTTCGCGTACCCCCGGGTGCAGCTCGCGGGTGGATGGGTCGGTGAAACGCAGCTCCAGCTCGGTATGGCGCTGCACCTGCACGGTGCCCCACGCGGTGTGAACGCCGTTTTTCAGGTTCTCGCCGTGGGTGAAGGTGGCATCCTCGAAACGCGAGCGCGACAACGCCGTACCCGGCTGGATCGTCGGGTCGAAGCGCGACTGCGCCATGAACAGGTAGTTGTCACCCGATTCGGCGTAAATATGCCCGGCCTCGCGCTGGATCAGATCGCCCAGCACATCGTTGGGTACGCGACCACAGAGGCAACCCACGACGTTGCCGGTAACCTTCAGAGGCTGGTAGAACATCAGGGTTACCTCATCGTGAAAGCGCGAAGAGGACGGGCCGATGCTCAAGGTCAGCGGGTCGCAATAGGGGCCGTGCAAAAATGGCGCCTTCAGCCCCTGCGCCAGCGCACGGGTGTGCTCGATGGGCGCTGTTGCCCGTTGCGGCCAGGTCGAGGCAAGCACCTTGCCAGTGGGGTCGACGACGAACAGCTCGGAGAAGTCCTCGGCCTGGGCCAGCTTGTCCTGCAATTGCGCGCTGCCCAGCCGGTCAAAGCCGGGGACCAGTTGCTCGGCCAGCTCGGCCAGGTGCTCCCATTGTTCGTGCGCCCACTCCTGCAGCAAACGGACGCGGGTCTGGGCAATGGCCTCGAAGGTTTGCTCGATTTGCGGATAATTTGCCCGGTTCAAGTGACATGCCCAGCCCATGCTGAACTTGCCGGTTTTGCCAAACCAGGGCAGCCAGCCCTTCTCTTGGGATGACAACTGCATAGAAGCACTGGAAAGCGACATTATCTTCACCATAAGCGACATCGAATGGCAATTTGATAGCAAGTCGCAGGCCAATAGAGGCATCGGGGTAGAATCACGGTTTACCACCGCATCCCGCCCGCTAAGGGTGCAAAAACACGCCAGTCAGGTCGCGGGTTGCACCATGCAGGGGCAAAGGGAGGCGCCAAGCCCCTGAGCGCACGCGACTGCACCGCCGTTCGGGGTGCTCGCAGATCGCACAACAGTTCGATAATCGCACGAATTCCGCCAAACCCCCTCTACTGTAGCCCTGTCTTGCGGCACGCTATGGCCAAAGTCAGCAAGCAATTGCACATGCTGACAGGCCCATCGCTTTACAGGCGCCGGCCAGCCCGACAACTCCAACTCCAGGAACAACCAGGAGCTCGCCTTGATCAATAAAACGTACGAGTCCATCGCCAGCGCGGTGGAAGGGATCACCGACGGATCGACCATCATGGTCGGTGGCTTCGGCACTGCCGGCATGCCGTCCGAGCTGATCGATGGCCTGATCGCCACCGGCGCCCGCGACCTCACCATCATCAGCAACAACGCCGGTAACGGCGAGATCGGCCTGGCAGCCTTGCTGATGGCCGGCTGCGTGCGCAAGGTGATCTGCTCGTTCCCGCGCCAGTCCGACTCGTACGTGTTCGACGAACTGTACCGCGCCGGCAAGATCGAACTGGAGGTGGTACCCCAGGGCAACCTGGCCGAGCGTATCCGCGCAGCGGGCTCGGGCATTGGTGCGTTCTTCTCGCCGACCGGCTACGGCACGCTGCTGGCCGAAGGCAAGGAAACCCGTGAAATCGACGGCCGCATGTACGTGCTGGAAATGCCGCTGCACGCCGACTTTGCGCTGATCAAGGCGCACAAAGGCGACCGTTGGGGCAACCTGGTCTACCGCAAGGCGGCGCGCAACTTCGGCCCGATCATGGCCATGGCCGCCAAGACGGCCATCGCCCAGGTCGACCAGGTTGTCGAACTGGGTGAACTGGACCCGGAACACATCATTACCCCGGGTATCTTCGTCCAGCGCGTCGTCGCCGTCACCGGCACCAGCGCTGCTTCGCCTGCCACCGCTGAATGAGGCCTGCCATGACCATCACCAAAAAGCTCTCCCGTACCGAGATGGCCCAGCGCGTGGCCGCAGACATTCAGGAAGGTGCCTACGTAAACCTCGGCATCGGCGCACCAACCCTGGTGGCCAATTACCTGGGTGACAAGGAAGTATTCCTGCACAGCGAAAACGGCCTGCTGGGCATGGGCCCTAGCCCGGCCCCGGGCGAAGAAGACGATGACCTGATCAATGCCGGCAAGCAGCACGTGACGCTGTTGACCGGTGGCGCTTTCTTCCACCATGCCGACTCGTTCTCGATGATGCGCGGTGGCCACCTGGACATCGCGGTACTGGGTGCCTTCCAGGTTTCGGTCAAGGGCGACCTGGCCAACTGGCACACCGGCGCCGAGGGTTCGATCCCGGCGGTGGGCGGCGCGATGGACCTGGCCACCGGCGCGCGCCAGGTGTTCGTGATGATGGACCACCTGACCAAGACAGGCGAAAGCAAGCTGGTGCCTGAATGCACCTACCCGCTGACTGGTATTGGTTGCGTCAGCCGTATCTACACCGACCTGGCAGTGCTGGAAGTTACGGCTGATGGGTTGAAAGTGATCGAAATATGCGCAGACATCGACTTCGATGAACTGCAGAAACTCAGCGGTGTGCCACTGATCCAGTGATCGAGCGCAGACGCCCGCTGTACAGGCAGCCTCGCGGCAAATGATCGATAACCGTATTCGGGTTCATCTGAATGCGGTTATTCGGTAGACTAGCGCCCGGGTGTCTGCTGCATGGTGCAGTGAGGCAGGTTAAAGAACAGCGCAGGTCGGGCCGCCATGCGGGAGTACTTGCGCCTATGCCTAAAACAGATTTGCCTCGCGCCCAGAAACTGGCCGAGCGCGCCTTCGCCAGCCTTCAACGCTTTTTGCACATCGAAGCAGTCAGTGGCATCGTGCTGTTGGTTGCCGCTATCGCCGCCCTTGTCTGGGCAAATTCCCCTGCCGCCGACAGTTATGAAGCCCTGTGGCACGCCCCGATAACGTTCGGCGTGGGCTCGCACGTGTATGCGCAGTCGCTGCATTTCTGGGTCAATGATGGGCTGATGACCATCTTTTTCCTGGTGGTGGGCATGGAGATCCGCCGCGAAATCCACGAGGGTGCCCTGGCCAGCCTGCGCCAGGCCATGCTGCCCATGGCCGCTGCGGTCGGCGGCGTAGCCGCACCGGCGCTTCTCTACCTCGGTATCGTTCATTCGCCAGCCGACCAACAGGGTTGGGCAGTGCCAACGGCCACCGATATCGCTTTTGCGGTAGGCGTCTTGGCCCTGCTGGGCAAGTCGATTCCGTCCAACGTACGTGTGTTTCTGCTTGCCCTGGCGATCATCGATGACATTATCGCTGTGCTGATCATCGCGGTCTTCTACTCGGGCGGCCTCGACTACAGCGGTTTCGGCGTCGCGGCGATCGGCCTGCTGATGGTAATCGCGCTGCAGAAGATTGGTGTGGGATCGGCCTACGCCTATATCGTGCCCGGTGCGATCGTTTGGCTAGGCATCCTGTTGACCGGTGCCCACCCGACCCTCGCCGGCGTTGTGCTCGGGCTGATGACCCCGGTAGCCGCCATGCCGATGCGTGAGCGCCCTCTGGACGCCATTAGCCGCTTCACCAACGAGTTGCTGGGCCGCGCCAAAGCGCCAGAGCGCGATGCCAGTGAACTCATCGACCCACTGAAACGCCTGCGCCTGGCCCAGCGCGAACTGCTGCCGCCGGTGGTGCGGATGCAAGGCACGCTGCACCCTTGGGTAGCCTACGGCATCATGCCAGTGTTTGCCCTGGCCAATGCCGGGGTCAGCCTGGCTGGGGTCGACCTGTCTGCGGCGGGCCCACAATGGGTCATGATCGCCGTGGTAGTCGCCCTGGTCGCAGGCAAGCCC
This sequence comes from Pseudomonas juntendi, assembly GCF_009932375.1. GTDB lineage: Bacteria > Pseudomonadota > Gammaproteobacteria > Pseudomonadales > Pseudomonadaceae > Aquipseudomonas > Aquipseudomonas juntendi. Next base: position 3,107 of record NZ_BLJG01000068.1, on the reverse strand, counting down.
TTGGGCATCATCAGCGTCAGCTGGTTGATGGTACGCCTGGGCTGGTGCGCGCTTCCCGCCGGGGTGAACTGGCGCAGCATCACGCTGGTGGGCCTGTTGGCCGGTATCGGTTTCACCATGTCGATCTTCATCGCCAACCTGGCGTTCGTCGACCCCGGCTCACTGGGGGCAGCCAAACTTGGCGTGCTATCGGCCTCGGTGATCGCGGCGGTGTTGGGGCTGACCTGGGGCGTATGTAGCGTGCGCCGTGCAGCTCCTGCAGGCAACCTGGGTTCGTCAACCTAGCAGCGCCTGCACCGGGCCGCTTTGCCGGGCTGGCCGGGGCTGAAATGCCCTGGCCAGCCCGGCGGCCCTTTGCAATCTACAGGAGCAGCCGGCGCCGCCGATGCTGGCATGAGCATGAGGCAAAAAACCATCGCCCACAAAAAAGCCCCATTTTCAGGGGCTTTGATGAAGAATATGGCGGAAGCGTAGAGATTCGAACTCTAGGATAGTTGCCCATCGACGGTTTTCAAGACCGTTGCCTTAAACCACTCGGCCACGCTTCCAGCTCGTTTGCGGCCGCCATAATACCGTAATGAAACAAGCTGTCAAACTCTCTGTGTCGCGGGTTGCAATGGCTCTGGTAGACTCCCATCATCTGAACGTTCGAAACCACAGGTTTACCAAGGAGTGTCGCCATGCGCGAACAGGATTATGCCGTACATCACGGCCAGCAGGTCGAGCAGCAGGAGATCAGCAAGGTCCTGCGCAACACGTACAGTCTGCTGGCGCTCACCCTCGCCTTCAGCGGCGTCATGGCCTTCGTTGCCCAGCAAATGCGTGTCGGCTACCCGAACGTGTTCGTGGTGCTGATCGGCTTCTACGGGCTGTTCTTCCTGACCAACAAGCTGCGTGATTCGGCCTGGGGCCTGGTCTCCACCTTCGCCCTTACCGGCTTCATGGGCTTCATTCTCGGCCCAATCCTCAACCGCTACCTGGGCATGGCCGGTGGTGCCGAGGTTGTCAGCTCGGCATTTGCCATGACTGCCCTGGTGTTCGGTGGTCTGTCGGCTTACGTACTGATTACCCGCAAGGACATGAGCTTCCTCAGTGGCTTCATCACTGCCGGCTTCTTTGTGCTGCTGGGTGCGGTCGTGGCCAGCTTCTTCTTCCAGATCAGCGGCCTGCAACTGGCAATCAGCGCTGGCTTCGTGCTGTTCTCGTCGGTGTGCATCCTGTTCCAGACCAGCGCGATCATTCACGGTGGTGAGCGGAACTACATCATGGCCACCATCAGCCTGTATGTATCCATCTACAACCTGTTCGTCAGCCTGCTCCAGCTGTTTGGCATCATGGGGCGTGATGACTGATTGTTGTAGCTTGTGAGAAAGCCCGCTTCGGCGGGCTTTTTTGTGGGTGTGGGAAAGGCATGCCGGTGTTCGCCTTCAGCATGGGTTAACCGGCGCGGCAGTGCACATTCGCGGCGGGCGGTTTTTGACTGAAAAGTCAGGTAATTAAGCATAGGGTCGCCGATCATGTCGGCATCGTGCTTTGCTCTACCGCAATCTGCCTTCACCCCGTAGAATGCGCTCCTTTTTTCTTCAGGGGCAGCTTTCCGCCATGAGCACACATGAACACAGCCCAGCAGCATCGGCCCCCGCCAATGAGCTGGTGCTTGGCCTCGAGGACAAGCCTCGGCTGCTGATCGGGCTGCTGGCGGCGCTGCAACACCTGCTGGCGATCATCGTGCCGATCGTGACGCCCGGGCTGTTGATCTGCCAGGCGCTGGGGGTGTCCGCGCGGGACACCAACCTGATCGTCTCCATGTCGCTGGTAATCTCCGGTATCGCCACATTCGTGCAGTGCAAGCGCTTCGGGCCGTTTGGCGCCGGGTTGCTGATCGTGCAGGGCACCAGCTTCAACTTCGTGGGCCCGCTGATTGCCGGGGGTGCGCTGATGGTCAAGCAAGGCACGCCAGTCGAAGGTGTGATGGCCGCCATCTTTGGCGTGGTCATCGCTGGCTCGTTCGTCGAAATGGGCGTTTCGCGCATCCTGCCCTTCGTCAAACGCCTGATCACCCCGCTGGTCACCGGCATTGTCGTGCTGATGATCGGCCTGACGCTGATCAAGGTCGGCCTGATCAGTATGGGTGGCGGCTTCGGTGCGATGGCCAATGGCACCTTCGCCAATGGCGAGAACCTGCTGTTGTCGGGTGTGGTGCTGGCCATTATCGTGATCCTCAACCGTATTCCGGTGGTGTGGATGCGCAGCTGTGCCATCGTTATTGCCCTGGCGGTCGGCTATGCGCTGGCGGGCTATATGGGCCGCCTGGACTTCACCGGTATGCATGAGGCCGCGCTGTTTCAGGTGCCGACGCCGCTGCACTTCGGCCTGAGCTTCTCGTGGGCGCTGTTCATTCCGATGCTGGTGATCTACCTGGTGACGTCGCTGGAAGCCATTGGTGACGTGACCGCCACCAGCAAGGTGTCGCGCCAGCCAGTCGAAGGCCCGGTGTGGATGCAGCGGATCAAGGGTGGTGTGCTGGTCAACGGCGCCAACTCGCTGTTGGCGGGCTTGTTCAACACCTTCCCGAGCTCGATCTTTGCCCAGAACAACGGGGTGATTCAGCTGACGGGTATCGCCAGCCGCCACATTGGTATGTGGATTGCCGTGATGCTGGTGCTGCTGGGGCTGTTCCCGAGTGTTGCCGGAGTTATCCAGGCGGTGCCGGAGCCGGTGCTGGGTGGTGCGGCCATGGTCATGTTCGGCGCGGTTGCGGCGTCTGGGATAAATATCCTGGCCAGTACTCGGCTGGATCGTCGGGCGCTGCTGATTATCTCTGTTTCCCTGGCCTTGGGCCTGGGTGTGGCGCAGGTGCCGGAGTTCTTGGCACACATGCCGGCGGCGGTGCGCAATGTGCTGGAGTCGGGCGTGGCGACCGGTGGCATCTGTGCCCTGGTACTGAACTGGTTCTTGCCGGAGAGCAAGGAACAGGCTTGAGGCCTTCTCCCTTCTGACAGGGCCTTGCGCAATCCCGGTAGGAGCGGCCTCGTGTCGCGATGGGCTGCGAAGCAGCCCCAGCAATTTGTGCATTTGCGCTGAAGCCCCGGGCTGCTTTGCAGCCC